>BEIP01000175.1 GCA_002898955.1 bacterium HR39
TGCGCCACGGCCTGCTGGACGGACGCATCCCGGCCGCCACGCTGCGCATGCTGCGCTCCACACTGCTCGAACGGGTGGAGGTGGAGGAGCCGGAACTCGCGGCGGTGCTCGCGGAAATCGACCTGCGCGCGGCGGTGGAACTGGCGAAGCTGGAGCGGGAGATGCAGCCGGATCGCTCGGGACGGGGGTGATGTGGCGGCCGCGTGCAACGGGGACGGCTGGAAGGCCGCGGTCGGGACGCAGGCGGGCAAGCGGCCGGTGCGCCGATGGGAGCGTACACGTGCCCTCACACGGCTGTGCCATCCCGGCGGCCCGCTCCATACGCGAACGCACGATCCCGTGGGGCGGGGTGCCGCGCGGCCGCGGGCCGCCCTGCGGGCGGGAGCGCGGCCGGAACGGAAGCCGTTCGACCTGCCGGGCCGACCGCTCCTTGCGCGCGCGGAGGCGCACCCGACTCGCGTCCCCGCCTCGCGTCCCCGCCTGACCGCTCCTTGCGCGCGCGGAGGCGCACGTCGAACGGAACAGCCGTGGACGCCCGTGACGGGCTGCTCCCCGCGGGCGGGGGCGGATCGGGCCGTGCGGGTCGGCGAACCGGCGGGCAGGATCGCTCCCTTTGCGCGGGCGCGGGCGGAAGCCGTCGGGCGCGTGGCGGTCTGGTGGGACATCCCGTGTCCTGCAGGAGCGTATGCCGCCCCTCTCCCACCCCTCCTCCACCGGCCGCTCGTGCGCACAGCGGCATGGCGCGCCGGTTGGCCCGACGCGGATCTTCGAGGCCGCTCCTGCACGGGTGGAAGCAGGGCCGTCCGATGGCCGGCGTCGGCTCGTGCAGCCGGCCGCCCGTGCGCAGCCGGGGGCGCAGGAGAACGGGACGCGGCCGGCTTTCCGAGAGCCGGGGGGACCCGATGGGGGCAGCACACGCACCCGGCTGGCGTCGGCCGGAAGGGTGGCGATCGCCCCCTCGAAGAGCGGGTCCCGGACGGAACATGCCCGGGCACCTCCGGCGCGTTGCGTCCCCGGCGGACGACCCCCTCACGGCTGCGACCCGCGAGGACCTGCCGTCCGTGCGCCGGGCCGACCGGGCGGCCGTGTACCGACGCCCGCGCCCGCCACCACGGCGGGCAGTCCGCTCCGCTCTCCCGACCATCGGGCGGCCCCCACCGCGAGCGCCGGGGGCCGGGCAACCGGCGGTCCTCGCACGCCCATCCCGGAGCAGGTCCGGTCCGGAGCGGATCCGGGCGGTGCGGGAGGGGCTCAGTCCACCGCTTCGGCGATGGCGCGGCCCAGCTCCTCGGTGGTGGCCGTGCCGCCCATGTCCGGCGTGCGCACGCGCCCCTCCTTCAGCACCCGCTCGATCGCCCGCACGATGGACGCCGCGGCCTCCGGATGGCCGAGATGCTCCAGCATCAGCGCTCCCGACCAGATCTGGCCGATGGGATTGGCGATGCCCCTGCCGGCGATGTCGGGCGCGGAGCCGTGCACCGGTTCGAACATGGAAGGATGCCGCCGGGTCGGATCGAGATTGGCGGAGGGGGCGATGCCGATGGTCCCGGTCACCGCCGGCCCGAGGTCGGAGAGGATGTCGCCGAAGAGGTTGCTGGCCACCACCACGTCGAAGCTCTCGGGGCGGCGGACGAAATGGGCGGTCAGGATGTCGATGTGGTACTTCTCCCAGGTGACGTCCGGATATTCGGCCGCGATCGCGGCGAGGCGCTCGTCCCAGAAGGGCATGGTGTGGATGATGCCGTTGGACTTGGTGGCGGCGGTCAGTCGGCGGCGCGGCCGCGAGCGGGCGAGTTCGAACGCATAGCGCAGGATGCGGTCGACCCCGAAGCGGGTGAAGATGCTCTCCTGCACCACCACTTCCCGTTCGGTGCCGGCGTAGAGCCGCCCGCCGATCTCCGAATATTCGCCCTCGGTGTTCTCGCGGACGATCACCATGTCGATGTCGCCGGGCTTCTTGCCGGCGAGCGGACAGGGCACACCCTCGAACAGCCGCACGGGCCGCAGGTTCACGTACTGGTCGAAGCGCCGGCGGATGGGTATCAGCAGCCCCCACAGCGACACGTGATCGGGCACCGTCGGCCAGCCCACCGCTCCGAGGAAGATGGCGTCGTGACGGGCGATGGTCTCGAGCCCGTCCTCGGGCATGAAGCGGCCGGTGCGCTCGTAGCGCGCACAGCCCCAGTCGAACTCGTCGAAGGTCCATATAATGCCGTAGCGCCGGCCGACGGCCTCCAGCACGCGCAGTCCCTCGGGGACCACCTCGCGGCCGATGCCGTCTCCGGGAATCACGGCGATGCGGTAATGGGCCACGGCCCGCCTCCCCTCTCGTGCCGCCGGAAGGCTGCCACGGCGGCGAGCGCGGCGCCAGAGGGTAGCGCCAGCGCCGCATCCGCGCCGCGCAGGGCGGGCATGCCGTCGCGGGGGCTGGGCGCATGCTGCACTGCAGCATACATGGACGGTGGCCACAGAGGGGAGTGCCGGGGATGAGCATCCGCAACTTCGACGCGCTGTTCCGGCCGTCCTCGGTGGCGGTGATCGGGGCGAGCCGCGATCCCGCCAAGATCGGCAACATCGTCGTCCGCAACCTGGTGCGGGCCGGCTTCCCGGGTCCGGTGCTGCCGGTCAATCCGCGGGCCGTGGCGGTGCACGGCGTGCTGGCCTATCCCTCGGTGGACGCCCTGCCGATGACACCCGACCTTGCGGTGATCGCCACGCCCGCACCCACCGTGCCGGAGCTGATCGAGGCCCTGGGACGGCGCGGCACGCGCGCGGTGCTCGTGCTCTCCGCCGGCTTCGCCGAGACGGGACCCGAGGGGCGCGAGCTGCAGAAGCGGATGCTCGAAGCGGCCCGCCCGCACCTGCTGCGCATCGTCGGCCCCAACACCATCGGCTTTACCGCACCCCACGCGAAGCTGGATGTCAGCTTCCTCCACGTCGCGCCGCCGGCCGGCGGGCTCGCCTTCGTCACCCAGTCCGGCGGCGTGGTCTCCGCGGTGGTGGACTGGGCGTGCGGCCGCGGCATCGGCCTGTCGCTCGCCGTCGGCCTCGGCGACATGGCCGACGTCGACTTCGGGGACATGCTGCAGTGGCTCGCCCTCGATCCGAAGACCCGCGCCGTGCTCCTCCACGTCGAGGGGCTCACCAACGTGCGCAAGTTCATGTCCGCCGCCCGCGCCCTGGCCCGCACGCGGCCGGTCATCGTGGTCAAGGGTGGCCGCTCGCCCGAGGGCGCGAGGGCGGCGGGCTCGCACACGGGAGCGCTGGCCGGCGAGGCGGAGGTCTACGCGGCGGCCTTCGAGCGGGCCGGCCTGCTGCAGGTCTTCGATCTCGCCGAGCTCTTCACCGCCTCGGCCACCCTGGGTTCGGGCACGCGCATCGCCGGAAGCCGCCTCGCCATCGTCACCAACGCCGGCGGGCTCGGGGTGCTGGCGGCGGACGCCCTCGCCGAGGCGGGCGGCGAGCTCGCGGCGCTCTCGCCCGGGACGCTGCAGCGGCTCGACGCCATCCTGCCGCCCACCTGGAGCCGCACCAACCCCGTCGACGTCATCGGCGATGCGGACGACCGGCGCTACCGCGCGGCGCTCGAAGCGGTGCTGGCGGATCCGGCGGCGGACGCGGTGCTGGTGCTCTACGCTCCCTCGGCCCGCAGCGATCCGCAGGCCTGCGCCCGCGCGGTGGTGGACGTGGCGGGCTCCGGCCCGCACCGGCTGCTCGCCGCCTGGGTGGGCGGGGCGACGGTGGAGCCGGCCCGGCGCACCCTCGCCGAGGGCCGGGTCGCGTCCTTCGCAACCCCCCGCGAGGCGGTATGCGGCTTCTCCTATCTGCTGCGGCACCGGCGCAACCAGGAGGCGCTGCTGCGCGTCCCCTCCACCGCCGACACCGACGAGCGCTGCGAGCCCGAGCGGGCGCGTCGGGTGCTGGAGCGGGCGCTGGCCGAGGGCCGCGCCTGGGTGGACCCGACCGAGGCGCGCGAGGTGCTGGAAGCCTACGGTCTGCCCATGGCCCGCACGGTGCGGGCGACCGATCCGGAGGAGGCGGCCCGTGCCGCCCGGCTCATGGGGCTGCCCGTCGCCCTCAAGATCCTCTCGCCCGACATCCTCCACAAGTCGGACGTGGGCGGCGTCGAGCTCGGCCTCGAGGGCGAGGCGGAGGTGCGGCGCGCCGCCGCGCGCATGCTGGCGAACGTGCGCAGCCTCAAGCCGGAAGCCCGCATCGAGGGCTTCGTGGTACAGGAGATGGTGCGCATGCCCGACTCCTACGAGCTGCTGTTCGGAGCGCGCACCGATCCGCTGTTCGGGCCGGTGCTGGTGTTCGGTGCCGGCGGCATCGCGGTCGAGGCGCTGCGCGATACCGCCATCGCCCTGCCGCCGCTCGACCGCGAACTCGCCCTCGCCACCATCCGCCGCACGCGCATCTGGCGACTGCTGCAGGGCTGGCGCAACCGGCCGGGCGTGAACCTGGGTGCGCTGGTCCGCGCCTTCCTGCGCTTCTCCCGCCTGGTCGTCGACCAAGACCTGGTGCAGGAGGTCGACCTCAACCCGGTGCTGGCCAATCCCCACGGTATCATGGTGCTGGATGCGCGCATCCACGTGGCGCGGCCGGCGGTGCCGGGCACGGCGCCGCCCGCCATCG
>BEIP01000176.1 GCA_002898955.1 bacterium HR39
GGCGTGAAGTGGAAGGTGCACACGTCCGGCCGCGGATTGCCATCGGCGAAGACGTGGATGGCCTTGACGTGATCCTCCGGCGTCATCGGGCTGTCGACCGAGACGGCGATGGGCACGGTGTTGCCGTTCTCGGCGATCTCCGGGGCGTCGATCGCCACGCGACCCTCCTGGATCGGGCGGCCGCCGGCGACCTGTGCGATGCGCTCGTTCACCGCCGCCACGTCGGCCCGCGCCGCCGGCATCGCGCCCGCGAGGGTGCCGACCGCAGCCGCCGCGGCGACCCCGCCGAAGAGCCCGCGCCTCGTGATGGTCCGCTTCATCTGTCCTGTCCTCCGTCCGTGCTGCCGTCACGCCTCACTTCAGCGTCTTCAGGAAGGCGACGATGTCCTCCACCTGCTCGGCGGTGAGGATGGTCTTGCCCTCGTGGTCCTTTCTCACGTCCCACAGTCCCGTGGAACGGAAGAAGGCCGGCATGATGGTGTCGGGATTGACGACCTTGGGGTCCACGATCCGCAGCCGGATGACGCCTTCCGACAGCGCCGCGCCGACGCCGTCGAGCGAGGGGCCGACATTGCCGTGATAGGGTTCGTCGGCCAGCGCCGACACCGCGTGGCAGGCGAGGCAGTTGCCCAGCCGACGGTCGACGAACCACTGTCGCCCCTTTTCGGGGTCGCCGGGTCTGCCGGTCAGCGATTCGGGGATGATGGAGTCGTCGACGATGGTGTAGGTGATGCCCTGCTCGGTCACCTGCCGCTCCGCGGCCGAGGCCGCCGTTCCGGCGAGGACCGTGGCCCCCAGCAGGGCCGACAGGGCCAGACGGCCGATGGTCACCGATCCGTCCCTCCCGCTTCCGGTTGAGCCGATGGTGATGGTGGGTCGCGCCTCACCGCCACCGGACACCAGCATATCGCGATTCTCTGATCCATCAAGCCCCCGACGCAGGCGGCGCCGCCCGCCGTGCGGCGGCCGCCGCGTCACTCGGCCGCGGCGGTGCGCTCCCGTGGCAGCCGCTCCAGCAGCTCGTCGAGCAGCGGCCAGAAGAAGTCCTCGCCGGGATAACCGGTGATGCGCCCGATCTCGCGTCCCTCGTGGACCAGCACGAAGGTGGGCGTGAAGCGGATGCCGCGCACGAAGGCGAGATCCGCCGGCCGCGGTCCGTTCACGTCCACCCGCCGCAGCGGCGCGATGCGCGCTTCCGGCGTCTTCGGATAGACCGGGCCGATCTCCTCGTGCCAGCGTTCGCACCACTCGCAGGCGGCGCTCTCGAACATCACCAGCTCGGCCGCGCGGGCGGTCCCGGCGGCACAGAGCAGCAGGAGGCTCAGGACGAAGGCGGACGCCCGGCGCATGGGGATCCTCCGGCCCGCGGAAGCGGCAGGAACCAGTGCTCCACGCCATCGGTGTAGCCTTCGGCTCGCAGCGTTCCAGCCCAGAGGCCGGCGTCGCGGGCCACCAGCAGGCCGTCGGCCCCGAGCTCCGCGGCCCGGCGCCGCAGCGCCTCTTCGAGGGCGCGGGCCACCACGCCCGGACGCCCGGGCTCCACCAGCCAGCAGCGCGCGAGGCGGAGTGCGCCGGCGCACCGGGCCGTGCGGATCGGCCATTCCAGCAGCACGCCGGCGAGAATCGGTCCACCGCAGCAGGAGAGTGCCGCCACCGAGCGCCCGTCGCGGGCCCGCACCCAGGCGGCCAGTCCTCCCAGCCACGCATCGCACGGACCCGGCTCCCCGCAGAGCGAGGCGAGGGGCCACAGCAGCGGCCAGTGCACGGGCGCCAGGATCGCGAGCGTCCACCGCTCCGGATCGTCTTCGCATCCGACGTGCACCATGGCGGGCCGGCAAACTGCGACGATTCGACGCCGCATCTGGGCGCCGACCGCCGCACGCGCATTGACATGGCTCAAGAAATCCCCTGATGTGGAAAGGCCGGGCCGTTCGGGGAGCAAGCCGGTGTCGGGTCGGGAGCAGGCGGCCTGCTGCGGTCGGATCGAGACGTGCGAACGCTGCGGGGTGCGCGGCCTCGCCGTCTGCCGGGTCCTCTCGCCCGAGGAGCTGCGCGAGCTCTCCCGCAGCATGCGCACCATCGAGCTGGAGCCGGGCGAGCCGCTGTTCCACGAGGGCGATCCCGCCCACAGCGTCTTCACCCTGACCGGCGGACACCTGCGCCTCTCGCGCCTGCTCGCCGACGGACGCCGCCAGGTCACCGGCTTCCTGCTGCCGGGTGACTTCCTCGGCCTCGCCTTCCGCGACACCTACGTGGCCACCGCCGAGGCCCTGGATGCGGCGGTGCTGTGCACCTTCCCGCGCACGGCCTTCGAGGACTTCCTCGCCCGCCATCCCCGCTTCGAGCACGAGCTGCTCGCCCGCGCGCGCAGCGAGCTGGCGGCGGCCCAGGAGCAGATGCTGGTGCTGGGCCGCAAGACGGCGCGCGAACGCCTCGCCACCTTCCTCGTGCAGCTCGCGCGGCGCCACGGGACGGGCGGGCGGGCCGTGCTGCACCTGCCCATGGGACGTGCCGACATCGCCGACTATCTCGGCCTCACCGTGGAGACGGTGAGCCGCACCTTCAGCGCCTTCCGCCGCGAGGGACTGGTCCGGCTCGAGGGGCGCAGCACCGTCCACATCCCCTCCCTACCCCGCCTCGCCGCCGAAGCCGCCCTCGAATGAGGACGGCCCGCCGCACGGGCGGGCCGTCCGGTCCGGGATGGCGCACACCCCTCACATGCCCGTGGTCCCGCCGGCTCCGGGACGGGTGGAGGTGCGCCGCAGGTACAGCAGGAGGTCGCGCGACGGCTGCCCGGTCACCGACAGCCCCTCGTCCCGCTGGAACTGCTCGATGGCCTCCCGCGTGCCCCGTCCGTACAGGCCGTCGATGGCGCCCCTGTAGTAGCCGCGCGCCTTGAGCTCCTCCTGGATCTCGCGCACCATCTCGCGGTCGTAGGCTTCGACCTCGCGCTGGGTGGGCGGCGTGATGCCCCGAAGTGCCCGAACCTGCTCGACGAGCTTGTTGTGGGCGTCGATGAAGGCGGCGATCAGCAGCTTGCCCTCGGCCGTGTTGCCGTAGCCGGCGAGGCCGCCGAGGCCGGCGATGCCCGAGCCGACGAATCCGAGCCCGCCGGCGCCGCCGTAGTCCTGCACCCGTGCGCTGCCCTCGGCCACCGCCACCTGCTCGCCGGTGGTGGCGTCGGTCATGGCGAGCAGCACCTGCGCTTCCTGGATCCGGATGTCGAAGGCGCCGCCTACCGCCGCGCCCAGCGGGCCACCGAGGATCGCACCGATCACCGCACCGCCGGAGAAACCACCGGCGTTGGGATTGCTGAAGAGGATGTTGGGGGTGATGATGTAGTCGGTGCGCAGCAGACGCCCGCGCGCCGAGCGCCCCGGCGCCAGCAGCCCGGCCCGGCGCAGCCGCTCCTCCTCCTCGATGGCCCGCAGCGCCGCCGCCCGGTCCACCACCCGGAAGCAGCGCGACTGCGCCATCAGCAGCCGCAGCGCCGCCGTGGGCGAAGGCAGGTTGGCCACCTGCTGAAGCTGCACCAGCACCTCCTGCGAGGGCTCGACCAGCGCCGCCGTGCCGCTGGGCGTATCGCACTGTCCGAGCTGCGGCCCCCGGTTCACCCCCTGCGGCCCGGCGCTGCCCTGGGCCATGGAGCCGCCCGCACCGAGCTCCGGCGTTCCCTGACAGGCCGCGAGGGCCACCATCACGACGGCGAGACCCGCCACGCGTCTCATCGGTCTCCCTCCCTGCGCGGACATCCGGCGATGCATGCGCTCACGCTCACGTGAAGGCACTGTACCGCGGATTGCGGCGGTGGATCAAGCGGATCGGAGGGACCGCCGAACCGCGGGTGGCGCTCAGGCCGATGCGAGCGCCACCGGAGCGTGGGCGAGGGCGAGTTCGAGGTACTGGCGGGCGCGGCCGTACCACTCTTCCGGCGGATGGCGGCCGGGATCGGCGGCGTGCCAGACGGCGAGCCGCGCCCGCTGCACCGCCCGGAACACCCGGTAGAAGGCGAACAGGCGCGGGCCGGGCCGATCACCGGTGCGCTCCTCGTAGCGGGCGATGGCGAGCTCGCCGAGATGCGGATGGCCGATCCGCTCGAGCTCGAGGGCGAGATAGGCGATCTCGTCGGCGCGGTCGCGGATCCGGAGCTCGTCCGAGAATTCGAGGCAGTCGATCACGGCCGGCGGCTCGCCCAGCCAGACGTGTTCGGGGCGGAGATCGCCGTGGGCGTCGATCACGCAGCCCTCTTCCACCCGCTGCACGATGGCCTCCCGCGCCCGCCCGAAGGCCTCGAGAAGCGAGCCGATGGCCCGGTCCACCATGAGCTGCGGGATGGAGTCCACCGGCCGCTCCAGCGCGGTGATGTCGAGCGCGATCTCGCCCGCCATCAGCGAGAGGTGCCGCTGGGCGTCGCGCCGTGCCGGCGGCTGGCCGGCCAGAAAGGCGCACAGGTGATCGAGGGTGCGCTCGAACGCCGGCAGCTCGAAGCGATCCTCGAGGAGCGCGCGGTCCAGCATGAACCGCTCGTCGAGGCGCACCATGCGCAGCAGCCAGTCGACCACCACGCCCGCCGCCGGGCCGAGGGCGAAGCCGGACGGCGTGCGCATCAGCGGCAGCAAGTCGAGATA
>BEIP01000177.1 GCA_002898955.1 bacterium HR39
CGCCTACGAGCGTGCAGAGGGCGGCGGCTGGCGCAGGGTGCGGCTGATGCCCTGAAGCGTGGGGCCCGGCCCGCGGGCGCGATCCCGACACCCGCGCCCGCACGCTACAGCCAGCCGCGCGAGCCGGCGCAGCCGCGCGCGTTCGGCCTCGTCGGAGCTCACAGCCGGACTCCCGTCCTGCGCGCGTGCTCGTGGATGGACGTGCGCCGCAGATTCGGCGCTTCCAGCACCACGTCCACCTTCCGCCCGCCCAGCGCCCGCGAGATGCACGCTTCGAGGCGTGTCGCCAGCACCGCCGGCCGCTGCACGGGGCGCGGCAGGCTCAGCAGCAGGTCCACGTCCCCGCCGCGGGCGGAATCGTCGAGGCGCGAGCCGAACAGCCGCACCTCCGCATCCGGCCCGGCCGTCTCCCGCACGATCTCCAGGATCTTCGTCACCTCATCGGGATCCAGGCGCACCGTCCACGAGCCCCCGCATCGAACGGCCCCTCCATCTGGCCCGGACCGCCCGTCCCGTCGAGACCGCCGGCTCGTTGCGGGCCCGCGGGTCCGATCGGCTCGCGATCGAACGGCGGCAGGCCGCCGCGCGCCGATTTCCGGCACGAGGCGGATGGCAGGCGCGCGCAGCACGCCGAGGTGCTCCTGCCCCGCCCGGGAGCCCGCCCCATCTTCCGGCGCCGGTTGGCGGCAAGGAGGGGGCCTCCTGCTCAGGGAAACGGCGAGTCCGCGGGCGGCGGGCCAGGCGGCCGCCGGCCGATGCGACCCTCAGGCGTAGAGGCCCGGCCGACGGCCACCCGCCCCGACGCCACGGCGCCCCAGCCGGCGGGCCAGCTTGGCCCGCGCGATGCGCTCGAGCTCGGCGCGCGGGGCGTGGGCCGGCCCCGTCACCACCACCTCCTCCAGATTCTCGGGATCGAACAGGGCGAGGCGCACCACGTCGCCCACCCGGGTCCACTCGACGATGAGCTCTGCGGCCACGGCCGTCCTCCCGGCGCGGGGTCCGGGGGCATCCTGAGCGCCGTTCGCCAGCATCCGGTTAACGGCGGGATGTTTGCGTTCCGTTCGCATCCGCGGCAGGATGGGGCGGGATCCCGGCACGGGGCGATGGCGCCATGATCTTGCCGCCGCCACGCGGACGCGGGGCGGGGTGCAACCCCGTGAACCGCTTCGACGGCCGCGGCGTCGAGCCCTTCGACGACGGCTGGAGCAGCCTCGCCGACCTCGCCGCGGACCCGCCGCCCGCGACCGAGGTGCTGCCCGAGCGCGCCCGCTCCGTTCTCACCACCAACCGCTCCCCGGACATCCCCTTCGAGCTGTCGCTCAATCCCTACCGCGGCTGCGAGCACGGCTGCATCTACTGCTACGCGCGCCCCGGCCACGAGCGCTACGGGCTCTCGGCCGGGCTCGACTTCGAGACGCGCATCTTCGCCAAGCACGACGCGGCCGTGTTGCTCGAGCGCGAGCTCTCGCGTCCCGGCTATCGCTGCCGGCCCGTCAACCTCGGGGCCGACACCGACCCCTATCAGCCGGTCGAACGGCGGCTGCGCATCACCCGCGCGGTGCTGGAGGTGCTGGCGCGCTGCCGCCATCCGGTGGTGATCGTCACCAAGTCGGCCGGCGTGCTGCGCGATCTCGACCTGCTCGCCCTTCTTGCCCGCGACGATCTGGTGCAGGTGTTCGTCTCGGTGACGACGCTCGATCCCGCCCTCGCCCGCCGCTCGGAGCCGCGCGCCGCAGCGCCCCACCGGCGCCTCGCCGCGATCCGCGCCCTCGCGCAGGCCAATGTGCCGGTGGGGGTGATGTTCGCTCCCGTGATCCCCGCCCTCAACGACCACGAGCTCGAGCGGGTGCTGGAGGCGGCGGCGCGGGCCGGGGCGCGGGCTGCGGGATATGTCCTGTTGCGCCTGCCGCATGCGGTGGCGGAGCTGTTCGACGACTGGCTGCGCCGTCACTTTCCCCATCGCCGCGCGCGGGTGCTCGCACGCCTGCGCGCCCTGCGCGGCGGGGCCCTGAACGATCCCCGCTTCGGCTCGCGCATGCGCGGGGAAGGGGTCGAGGCGGAGCTGCTGGCGCAACGCTTCTCCGCGGCCTGCCGGCGTCTGGGGCTGCGCGGGCGCATGCCGCGGCTTCGCACCGACCTCTTCCGCCCGCCCGCGGCATCGCGCCAGCCCGATCTGTTCGACGGTTCCTGAGGCCGAAAGGGTGAAGGGCGCCCGAAGGGCGGCCTCCATCGGACGCGGGAGGACGGTGCTCAGGTCCGGGCGGGGGCCTCGCGCTGCTGCGACATGGGGATGGTCTCGATCGCGCCTTCCGCGGCCTGCGCGAGGATCGCGCGCTCCTCCTCGGGATCCTCCACCTCGAACTCCTTGGTGCCGGTGAACATGGCCTTCACCAGGTTCACCCCTTCGCGCAGGCTGGTGAACACCACGCCCGCCACGTGCAGGCCGACCAGGCCGAGCAGGACGTTCACGGCGCTCTCGTGCAGCTCCTCGACCCGCTCGTCGCCCCAGAAGGCATCGAGCGTCATCATCCAGCCGGAGACGCAGATCACCAGCAGGGTGGTGAGGAGCGCCACCACCATCATGCCGCCGAGCGGATTGTGCCCCACCGACGGGGGCTCACGGCCGCGCAGCAGGTCGCGCACATGGGCCAGCACCTCGCGCGGACCGCGCACGAAGTCGGAGAAGCGCGCATGGCGCGGGCCGAGGAAGCCCCAGACGATTCGCAGGGTCACCATGACGAGGACGACATAGCCGACCAGCTTGTGGACGGGACGCCAGTCCTCCGTGAAGTAGGCGATCAAGACACCCGTGACGACGGTCCAGTGGAAGATCCGCACGAACGGATCCCAGACACGGACCCTGAGGATTCGGCGCGGGTTTGCGGCTGCGGCGGACATGGTCGGATCCTCCCGTCGTGGCCCGATGTGGAGGGTGGCGGGGTGCGGCGGCCGTGCGGCCGCCGCACCGCGAGTCAGCCTTCGATGTTCTTCTTGACGATCTCACCCGTCCACGGGTCGATGTAGATCTCGACCCTCCTGCCATTTTCGTAGCCGTAGATCTCGTAGCAGCCGCCGCTGCTGATCTTCCACTGCCTGATCTCGATGCCCTTCTCCTGGTACATCTTCTGGACCTGCCCCTCGGGCAGCTTCTCGCCCGTTCCGGTGCAGGTCGGCCCGGCGAAGGCCGGCAGGGCGATCAGGGCACCGAAGGCAGCCAGGGTGATGGCACGACGCATGGTTCCGTTCCTCCTCTCTTCCGGTCGGGTTCCGTCCGTCCCTTCGGACGCCCCCCATGTGGAGGAGGAAGCTTGAGGATCGCTTGCGCGAACCTTGCAGGAAGCTGGAGTCCTACGCTGTCGCCGGCTTGTGCACCGGAATGCGCAAACCCACCACCGCCCCGCCGCCCTCGGCGTTGCGGGCGATCACCTCGCCGCCGTGCAGCTCGGCCACCTCGCGCACGAAGGCGAGGCCAAGGCCCGAGCCGCCCGGGTCCTCCCCGCGCGGGCGCCTGCGCACGAAGGGTTCGAACAGCTGCTCCGCGTCGCCTTCGGGAAGGCCCGGCCCGCGATCGCGCACGAGGATGCGGCCTTCGGGATCGAGGCTCAGGGTGACGCCGCCGCCTGCACCGCCGTATTTGAGCGCGTTGTCGAGGAGGTTGGCGACGGCGCGAACGAGGCTGTCCCTATGGATCCGGGCCGGAACCGGAACGTCGGGCAGCTCCACCTCGAACTCCACGCCGCGGTCCACGGCGGCCGGTGCGAACTCCTCGGCCACCTCCGCGACCAGCTGCCGCAGGTCCGCGTGCTCCTCGGGCACCACCAGTCCTTTGCCGATGCGGGTGAGCGCCAGCAGGGAGTCCACCAGCCGTTCGGTACGGCCGATGGCCCGCAGCAGCGGCGCGCGTTCGGGGAGCTCCGGGGGCAGCGCGTCCGCCCGCGCCCGCAGAGCGGCCAGGGGCGTGCGGAGTTCGTGGGCGGCGAAGGCGGAAAACCGCCGCTGCCGTTCCAGCAGGTCGTGCAGCCGCGCAAGCAGCTGGTTGACCGCCTCGACCAGCGGCAGGATCTCGATCGGCACGCCGTGCGTCGGCAGCTCCGCCCGCGCCGCGGGATCGAGGCGCGCGGCGAGGGCGGAAAGCCGCAGGAGCGGCCGCATGGAGCGGCGCACGGCGAGGGCCGCCGCGAGACTTCCGGTCGTCACGACGGCGAGGAAGGCCGGCAGCAGCTCGTAGCCGAACTCCACCGCGATCCAGTAGGTGTAGTCGCGCAGCTCGGGCGGTCCGCGCCGGACCACGAGCCGCAGTTCGTGTCCGTCGGCCAGGACCAGGCGTTCGACGAAGCCGTATTCCTTTTCGCCCCCGGATCCCTCGTACAGCTGGAAGAAACCCGGCGGCCAGGAGAGCAGCGGCGTGATCACGTCGGCCTTGGCCCGGTCGTGGTCGAAGGAGAACAGCACCACCTGGTGCTTGGGATCGTAGATGCGAAGGTGCAGGTCGGGAATCCGGGCGAGCCGGTCGTACAGCTGCGGGTCGACCCTCAGCTCCAGCACGCGCCGGCCGTCCTCGTGGCCTTGGTCGACGATACGGCCGCGGAGTTGTCTTGCCAGTTCCTCGAGCTC
>BEIP01000178.1 GCA_002898955.1 bacterium HR39
GTCCTCGGGCGGATCCTGCACCTGCATGGCGGCGGCATCCACCAGCGGCACCTGCGCCCGCCGCGCCTCGTTGCGGAAGTCCCACAGCGTGCGCGCCAGAGTCTTCGGAGCGCGGACCGGGAGGGTGAGCGCGGCCACGAGGCGCCGGCGCACCAGATCGGCCCGCATCTGTGCGACGAACTCCTCCTCGCTCGTGCCGAGGCTGCGCAGCACCAGCCTCAACCGCTCGGGATCGTAGCGCCCGTTCGTCTGGAAGGTGGGGTCCTCGCGGATCGCCCGGCGCACCTCGTCGTCGGAGACGCCCACGCCGAGGTCGTCCGCCCAGGCCGCCAGCAGCTCCAGCGCCACCAGCCGCTCCAGCGCCCGCTGCAGGGCGGACGCGGCCAGCGGATGGGTGCGGTCTATCGGCTGGCCGAGCTGCTGCGAGAGCCGGCGCAGTTCCTGGTCGAAGGTGCGGGAGAGATCGCGCGGTGAGATCTCGCGCTCGCCCACGGTGGCCACGGCCACGCCGGTCCTCGGCGCGCGCAGGATGTCGCCGATGCCCCAGATGGCGAAGCTCACCACCAGGAGGGCGAGAAAGGCCTTGACCACCCACGAGGAGGCCCTGGAGCGCAGCGCGTCGAGCATCGGCGGGAATCCGCTCGTGTTGGGCGTGCGGGGTTCGCGGCGACGATAGGGACCGGATGGCGGTGCGGCAAGGCGCGCGGCCGGACCGAAGGCGCGCGGCCGGACTGGTGGCGGTACGGAGCCGCCGGATCCGCCCGGGCGGCCGCATCGCGCGCACCGCCCCGCAGCAGCGCGCGACGGGTCTTGCCGGAGGGCCGGCGGACGACTAGATGGGGCGTGCCGCCGCGCGGCGGTGCGGGAGTAGCTCAGGGGTAGAGCACAACCTTGCCAAGGTTGGGGTCGCGGGTTCGAATCCCGTCTCCCGCTCCAGATCTTCCCGCCATTCCCGACCCGATCCCCGACTGTCCGATCCGGCCCTCCGTCGACGCACGGCCGACACCGCGAGTTGCCCGCTTCTGCGTCCGGAGCGACATTCCCGGCTCCGGGTGACCACGCACCCGTCCGCGCGCCGGGCTTCGGGCCATCCCGCCGATCGCGGCGTTTCCGGTGAATCCCCATCTCGCCCTTCCGGTCCGTCCCGCCGGCCGCGCCGTTTCCGCCCGCCGTCGCCCGCCGGCTTCCGGCGGCGCGTCGGAGCACGCCCTCGGACGGCCGCAGCGCGCTCCGGACGAAGACGGCCAGTGCGGCCGTGGTCGGGAAGAGCAGCGGGAAGGGCCGCCATCCGACGGCACGGAGCTGGCGGATCGACGTCCGGTTGCCCGGTGCGGCGAGGGCGGTGACGATGAAAGGACGCGGGAGCCGCCCCATGGTGTCGGCGGCGGGCTGCGGCACCCAGCCGAGACTGTTGGCGGCGAGCAGGGCCGCGAAGGCGACCGGGAAGCCCGGCATCAGCGCCCCCGCACCCGCGGGCCCTTTGCGCGGTGGAAGCGGCCGATCGCGCGGGAGAGGCCGAGGACCGGCGGCGCGAGCAGGGACAGCCGCACCAGCCTGACGATGGTGGCGGTCTCTCCCGCCACGGCGGAGATCATGGAGCCGGCGCCCTCCACCTGCGCCACGTCGTGGCTGCTCGCGCCGACGAACACGCCGGCCGTCGCCCCGTCGAAGCCGGACAGCCGCGCGATCAGCGGTTAGAGGATCGTGGCGGAGGTGGACAGGCCCGTCATCCCCGCGATGGTGACCACCGTGGCCCGCCGGTTCTCCTCGCCGTGCGGCAGGATCGCCGAGACGGCGAGCGGCGCCGACGCACCGCAGATCCCCACCGCGCCCGCCCGGGAACACGCCCTGTTCCCAGCGCAGCCGCAGCGCCGCGGCTCCCGCCACGCCGACGGCGGAAACGAGCGCCACCGCCCACGAGGGCCTCGCGGTCCGGCACGCCGGGACGCCCGCCCGCTCCACGGCGGGCCGAACGCGCATCCCGGGAAGACCGGACCTCGACGAACGGAGCCTGGACGGGGAGCCGGCCCGCGCAACTGCGGAATCCGCGCGGCAAGATGCAGAGAGCGCATCGTCCCCGGGCCGAGGCGCTCAGCGCCGGGTGGCCGGCAGCACACCCGGGTCCTCCGTCTCCCGTGGGGCCGTGCGCTCCACGGTATCGCGCAAAAGCGCGGCGAAGCGGAAGGGGGCGTGGGAAAAGCGCGTCCAGGGCAGGACGAGGAAGAGCGCCAGCACGAGACCGAGGTGCACGACCAAAAGGAGCGGCATGGCCGGCGTCGCCCGCAGCCCGAGCAGCAGGAGGCCGCTCGCCGCGACCAGCGCGAGCAGCAGGGAGAAGGCGTCGTCGCCGGCCGGGTCGGCCGAATCGCGCAGCTCCGAAAGGCGCCGCCGGCGCTGGACGACGAGCCCGAGCGGACCGACGACGAGGCCGAGGCCGCCGAGCGTGCCCGCCACCACCGGCAGGTCCCACCACGGATAGGGGGCGATGCGGCCGAGGAGGTAGTGGTACAGCGTCGCCACGCTCGTGGCGAGGAAGCAGAGCAGGAAGCCGTAGAAGGTCAGATGGTGGAACAGGCGGCGGCGGTCGCGGGGCGCGTCCGTGCCATCGGGACAGCCCGCTCCGCCGCCGTCGAGATTGCGCAGGACCAGGGCATCGCGCAGGGCGGCGCGCCAGGCCGCGAGGCCCACCGGACCGCCCGGGCGCACCGCCCGCCAGAAGCGCAGCGCCGCGAGCAGCGGCAGGCCGAAGCCCCACAGGAAGGCGAGGCCGAAGAGCGTCACCATCGCGTCGTGGGAGAGCACCCGGTAGAAGGCGCCGGGGCCCGTGTGGGCGATGAAGAGCACCTCCGGACCGCGAGCCAGCAGGACCGCCGCCAGCAGCACCGCCGTGGCGAGGAGGGCGGCTGCGACGGTGAGCACCACCGCACCGGCCGGCGCCGGCAGAAGAGCGTACGCCCGCCAGCTCTCGGCCCGGATGCGGGCGAAGGTGTCCGGGACGTGCAGGTCGAAGTCGTGGGGCGGCGCGAAGGGACAGGCGAAGTGGCAGGCGCCGCAGGCGTGGCAGAGGTTGGCGAGATGGTGGAGATCGGCCGGCGAGGCTTCGCGCAGCCGCTCCAGTGCGGGGAAGACGGCGCACAGCCCCTCGCAGTAGCGGCAGGCGTTGCAGATGCGCACGAGCGTGCGCCCGCGCCCGAGCAGATCAGCGGACATGGCGGGCGGCCTCCGTACCGGCGATGCGTCCCGACACGCTGCCGATGGTCATGCCGATGCCGGCGAGATAGCCCCGGCGCAGCACGTTGCCGGCCATGGCCTCGCCGGCCGCGAACAGGCCGGGAAGCGGCGTGCCCGAGGGATCGAGCACCCGCATGGCGCCGTCCACCCGCAGCGCCAGATAGGTGAAGGTGATGCCCGGCGCGAGCGGGAAGACGAAGAACGGCGGCCCCTCGATGCGCCGGGCCCAGTGGCTCTTGGGCGGATCCAGCCCCTCGGTGTGGCAGGAGTCGGGTCGCTGCGGATCGAAGGCGCCCTCCCGGACCGAGTCGTTATAGGACTCGACGGTCCCGCGCAGCACCGCCGGCGGTGCGCCCGTGATGGCGGCGAGCTCGTCCCAGCCCGCGGCCTCGAGCGGCGGGAACAGCGGCGGCAGGAACAGGCCGAGGGCCCTTTCGTCGAGGATCGCCCACGCCCGCTGGCCCCGACGCTGCGCCACCAGCCGGCCCCAGATGGCGTAGCGCTTAGGCCAGATGTCCTCGCCCTCGTCATGGAAGCGCCGCCCGGTGGCATCGACCACGATCGCGAAGGGGATGCAGTCGAGGCGGGTGACGATGCCGCCGTCGAAGACGGGGCCGCGCGCATCCACCGCCACCGCGTGGCACTGGGTGGGATCGCCCACCGCACCGGCGCCGGTCTCCAGCAGGTGACGCAGCAGCAGGCCGCGGTTGTGGGGCGTGCCGCGCACGTGGAACTTGCGCGCTCCCTCCCCCCAGACCTCGGCGAGCCAGTCGAGATTGGCCTCGAAGCCGCCCGCCGCCACCACCAGCGCCCGGCAGCGGATGGCGAGATCGCCCTCCGGTGTCCGGGCACGCACGCCGCACACCGCGCCGTCCGGATCGCGCTCCACCTCCAGCACTTCGGTCTCGTAGCGCACGGCGACGCCGAGGGCGGCGGCGGCACGGTAGAGGGCGTTGAGCAGCGTGCGGCCGCCGCCCAGGAAGAAGGCGTTGGTGCGATCGAGGGTGAGGGTGCCGCGCAGCGCGGGCTGGAAGCGCACGCCGCGCCGCTCCAGCCAGTCGAGCAGGTCCTGCGAGCGTTCGATCACCAGCGCGGCGAGGGCGTCATCGGTCTCGCCGCCGTTCACCCGCAGCAGGTCCTCCATGAATTCTCCGGCGGGATAGGGTCCGGTGAGCGGTCCCACCACACGGTCGTGGGCGATGCGGCAGTTGCGGGTGTGGCGGGTGTTGCCGCCGCGCCGCCAGGCCGGCGCCGCGTCCACCACCAGCACCGAGGCCCCCGCCTCTGGAGCGCTGCCGCGCGCTGGCCGAAGCGGACGAGATCGAAGGTGCGCTCTCGGCGCTGGCAGAG
>BEIP01000179.1 GCA_002898955.1 bacterium HR39
GGTGGCAAGCCCGACCGGAGCGGACCGGCGGACCCGCATGGGGGCGGACGGACCGTTCGCTCGCCCGAAGACGCCTGGCGGTTCACCACTGGCGCGACGGGCCCGGTCCTTCCCACACGGGACGTCCGCTCCCCTCCGCCCGTAGGGATCCGCGCCGCATCCCGACATTGCGCCGACCCGGCAGATCCGTCCCGGGGCCCGCAGCGGGGCGCCCGATCGTCGCGACGGCGGCATGCCGCCGGATGGAGACGTGGAGGCATGGAGATATCTGCAAGTCTTTACTTCGTGTCCTCCGGTCGATCCGGTCGGCCGGCCGGGGCCGGCCCGCTCGGGCACGGGAGATCCGGCCACGCGCAGCGGACCGTCGACGCCGCCGTCCGGTGTGGCCGCACGGGCGACGCGCCCGGCCCGGGCCCGCGCCTTCGCCTTCCGCTCCGACGCAGCGACGGCCCCGTAGCGCGGCCCGAAGACAACGGCCCTGGCTGGAATGCGAGACATGCAGATATGTCGAAGTCTCGAACGCCCGGCGGCCGGCCCGGGGCGGCGGGGTCATACGCCAGTCCTTCCCGCCGTGCGGCGGCGCCCGCCGGGCCCACGGCCCACACCCCCTCGCCTTCCGTCCCGGTGCCCGGGCGCCGACCGGATCGGGTCCCCTGCAGAAGGGCGGAACGCATGAGGGCGGAACATGGCCGGTGCTGCCCGCGCCCGCGCGGGCACCCGTGGAACACCGCGGACCGCCGCGGGCGTCACGGCGTGCTGCCCCGCGCTCGCGCGGATTCCCGCAGACACACCGTCGCCGTGCGTGACGGAAGACTCACCCCGCGACCTCCGTGGTCCCGACCGGATCCGGTGGCAGGGGCCGCCCTCTCCGGCGGCTGGCCACACGCGCGCTGGGCGGGTCCGGGGGGCGCGCCATCGACCGCCGGCAGGGCACCGCACGATCCGCCCAGCAGCCGGAGAGCGGTTTTCCACACGCAGGAGCCGGAGGATCCGCTCCCGGAGCCGCCCGCTCCGCCGGCGTGCTCCGCGCCACCGGACTGTTCCGCGGATGGTTCCCAAGCGGGCTGTGGCCCGGGGCCTCGATGCAGGAAACGGAGGGCGCCCTCTGTGCCCCACGCGGTCCTGCGGGAGTCGCTCCGGTCCCGGCTTCCGCGTGATGCGGGTCGTCCGCGTCCGCTGCCTCGCCCCGTGGCCCCGGCGGCGGTGGCCAGCACCCCGCGGGGTGGCGGAGCATGGCTCCCGGCCCGGGCACGCGCTCTCCCGCTCCGCACGGGCCGTTGCGGCCCGCCGATCCGGTCGCTCCGACCCGCAGTGCGGGGATCCTCCGCTTTCGGGGCACTCCGAGGCCGCGCTGCGCCGCATCGGGCAGAAGGGCTCCTTCTCCGGCCCACGCGGCGGCGATTTCCGCGGCAGGGGCGGGTTGACGGAAAGGCTTAAAGATATCTACATGCCTCCAAGCCAGCCGGGCCCACCGGGAGTGCCGCCCGTGACCGCCGACCTCCGCAAGCTCGTCGACCGCCTCAAGGCCGTGGGCGATTCCAGCCGCATCCGGCTGCTCGCGGTCTGCGCCCAGGGCGAGTGGACCGTCTCCGAACTCGCCCGCGTGCTCGGCCAGAGCCAGCCCCGCGTCTCCAGACATCTGCGCATCCTCGCCGAGGCCGGCCTGCTCGAGCGCCTGCCGGAGGGGGCCTGGGTCTTCTACCGGCGTGCCGTGGAGGGACCGGGGGCGGCGGTGCTGGATCTGCTGCTGGATCAGCTCCCGGTGGACGATCCCACCCTCGCCGGCGACCGCGAGCGGCTGCAGCGCGTGCGCGAGGAGCGTCGGCGCGAGGTGGAGGCCTTCTTCGATTCCCGCGCGCTGGTGTGGAACAGCGAGCGCGACCTCGGCGTCGACGGCTCGCTGGTGGATGCGGCCCTTCTCGACCTCGTGCGCGGGCATCCGGTCGGGAGCCTTCTGGACGTGGGCACCGGCACCGGCCACGTCCTGCGCCTGCTCGCTCCCCACGTGGAGCACGCGGTGGGCGTCGACCTCTCCCGCGACATGCTGAAGGTGGCGCGGGTCGAGCTGGACCGGGCGGGCATCCGCAACGCGCGGGTGCAGCAGGCCGACATGTACGCCCTGCCGTTTCCGGACGGCAGCTTCGACCTCGTCACCTTCCACCAGGTGCTGCACTTCGCCGCCGATCCGGCCGCGGCGCTCGCCGAGGCGGCGCGGGTGCTCGCCCCGGGCGGACGTCTCGTGGTGGTCGACCTCGCCCGCCACGACCGCGAGGACCTGCGGGCGCTGCGCCGGCATCGCCGCCTCGGCTTCTCCGACGGCGAGATGGACCGCTGGTTCCGCCGGGTCGGCCTGCAGCCGGGTACGCCCCGGCGTCTCGCCGGCGAGGAGCTCACCGTGGTGCTCTGGCACGGAGCACGGGCCGGACGTCCCGCCCGGCGCCTGGGCCGCGAGGCCGCCTGATTCCACCCCGATCCCCATGTGGAGGCGAGAGATGGATCTCACCGGTGACCTGCGCCGCATCGTCGAGGGGCTGCGCATCGAGCGGGCGCCGCACCGCCCCTTCCGGGTCTCCGTCGAGCTGTTCCCGCCGCGCACCCCCGAAGCGAAGGCACGCTTCTGGCCCGAGGTGGAACGGCTCGCCGGCCTTCGGCCGCACTTCTTCTCGGTGACCTGCGGCGCGGGCGGCACCGGCCGGGACGGGACCTACCCCACGGTGCTGGAGATCCGCGAGCGCACCGGCCTGCCGGTCGCGGCCCACCTCACCTGTGCCGCCCACGGCCGCGAGGAGGTGGACGCGCTCGCCCGCGCCTACTGGGAGGCCGGCGTGCGCCACATCGTCGCCCTGCGCGGCGATCCCCCGAAGGGATCGGGCCCCTACGTGCCTCGTCCCGACGGCTACGCGTACGCCGCGGATCTGGTGCGCGGCCTGCGCGGCATCGCGCCCTTCGAGATCTCGGTGGCGGGATATCCCGAGACCCATCCCGAAGCGCCCTCGCGCGCCTTCGACATCGACAACGTGCGCCGCAAGGTGGAGGCCGGAGCGGTCCGGGTGATCGGCCAGTACTGCTTCGACACCGACACGGTGCTGCGCTATCGCGACGAGCTGGTGCGCGCCGGCGTCGAGGTCCCCTTCGTGCCCGGCATCATGCCGGTGCACGACTTCGCGAAGATCCGCCGCTTCAGCGAGGCCTGTAGGGCGTCGATTCCCGACTGGCTCGCCGAACTGTTCACGGATCTCGATCCCTCCCTTCCCGTCCACGGCATGGTGGCGGCGGCGGTGGCCGCCGAGCAGATGAGCCGGCTGGTGGCGGAGGGCTTCGATCACCTCCACCTCTACGCCCTCAACCGGGCCGATCTCACTCTCGCCGCCTGCCGGCTCGCCGGCTACCGCCCGCCGGCTGCGGCCGCCACCGAGACTTCCAGCGGACGGAGCGCGTGCGCCGCATGAGCCGCCTTCTCGACCATCTGCGCGAACGGGTGCTGCTGCTCGACGGTGCCATGGGCACCCAGATCCAGGCCCGCGGCCTCGCCCTCGAGGACTTCGACGGCAGGGAGAACTGTTCCGAGGTCCTCGTCCTCACCCGCCCCGACGTCGTCCGCGACATCCACGCCGCCTACTTCGAGGCGGGGGCGGACGCCGTCGAGACGAACAGCTTCGGCGGCTCCCCCGTCACCCTCGGCGAGTTCGACCTCGCCGGGCGCGCCTTCGAGATCAACGAGACCGCGGCCCGGCTGGCCCGCGAGGTGGCGGATGCGTTCAGCGCACGCGACGGGCGCCGCCGCTTCGTCTTCGGGTCGGTGGGACCGGGCACCAAGCTCCCCTCCCTCGGCCACATCGCCTATCGCGAGCTCGAGGACGCCTACGCGGTCCAGGTGGGCGGCCTGATCGCCGGCGGGGCGGACGCGGTGCTGATCGAGACCTGCCAGGATCCGCTGCAGATCAAGGCGGCGGTCAACGGCGCGCGGCGCGCCTTCGCGCGGTCCGGTAGCAGCCTGCCCATCTTCGTGCAGGTCACCATCGAGACCACCGGCACCATGCTGGTGGGCACCGACATCCAGGCGGCCGCCACCATCGTCGGAGCTCTCGGGGTCGACGGGCTCGGCCTCAACTGCGCCACGGGGCCGCGCGAGATGGCCGAGCACGTGGCCCTGCTCGCCCGCGAGTGGCCGGGGCCGATCTCGGTGCTGCCCAACGCCGGCCTGCCGGAGCTGCGCGAGGGACGCACCGTCTACCCGCTCGCGCCCGACGAACTCGCCGGCTGGCTCGGGCGCTTTGTCCGGGAGGATGGCGTCAACGTCGTCGGCGGCTGCTGCGGCACCGGACCCGAGCACATCCGCGCGCTCGACCGCATGCTGCGCGATCTCGCCGAGGACGGCTTCCGCCCGCGTCCGAAGCCGCGCAAGCCCGAGCCCGTCCCGGCCATCGCCTCGCTGTTCTCGGCCGTGCCGTATCGGCAGGAGAACGCCTGGCTCGCCATCGGCGAGCGCTGCAATGCCAACGGCTCCAGGCGCTTCCGCGAGCTGCAGGCGGCCGGGGACTGGGACGGCGTCGTCGCCATGGCCCGCGAACAGGTGCG
>BEIP01000180.1 GCA_002898955.1 bacterium HR39
CGAAAACGGCAGCGGCTCGCGGATCCGTGCGACCGCGTCCACGAGCCGGCGCGCGGCCCGTCCGGCCCCTTCGGCGTCCGTGTAGGGCAGCAGCAGGGCGAATTCGTCGCCGCCCAGCCGTCCGGCCAGATCCGTGCGCCGCAGCTGCATGCGCACCGTCCGGCCCAGCGCCGCCAGCACCGCATCACCGGCGGCGTGACCGGCCGTGTCGTTGATCTCCTTGAAACGGTCTATGTCCATCAGCAGCACCGCCACCGGGAAGCCGTGGCGGCGGGCCAGTTCCACCACTTCGCCCGCCCGAGCGAGGAAGGCGCGGCGGTTGAGCAGGCCGGTGAGCGCGTCCGTCTCGGCGAGGGTGCGCAGCTCGCGCTCGATGCGCTCGCGCCGGCGGATCTCCTCCTCGAGCCGGGCGCGGTTGCGCAGCAGTTCGTCGACCAGCCGCAGCAGGCCGGCGATGGGCACCGCGGCCAGCAGGCCCGCGGCGAGTGACGCAAGGGCGGCGGTGCGGTGCGCATCGGCGGCGATCTGCGGCGAGAGGGCGAGGACCGGCCACAGCAGGGCGAAGCACAGCGCGGCCGAGACGGCGGCCAGCACGAGGGTGGCGCCGCCCCAGCCCATGCCGTGCACGAGGCGGGCGAGACGGGCGAGCCAGAGAGGAGGCGGAGCCCCGAGCACGGGCTCCGCCTCCCTCCCGTCTTCGGGTTCGTGCGAGGAGGACAACGCCGGTCGGCTGCTCAGTACAGCAGCTTCCAGTCGCCGCCACGCACCTCGAGCATTTTGAAGGAGCGCAGGTCGAGGCCCATGTGGTCCTCGGGGCTCACGTTGTAGATGCCGTCGACGCCGACGAACTCCTTGGTCTGCTCGAGGGCGTCGCGCACCGCGGCCCGATCGGTGGTGCCGGCGCGGCGGATGGCGTCCACCAGCAGCATCAGCGCGTCGTAGGCGTGGCCACCGAAGGTGGAGACCTCCTCGCCGTAGGTGCTCTCGTATTCCCGCTTGTAGGCCAGCGTCACCTCGCGCTGCGGATCGTCGGGCGGCAGCTGCTCGGCCACCACCAGCGCGGCGCAGGGGATGCGGATGCCCTCGGCCGCCTCGCCCGCGCCCTCGACGAAGCGCTTGGAGCAGGCGCCGTGGTTGTAGTAGAGTGCCGACTTCATGCCGAGCCGGGCGAAGTTCTTGGCCACGATGACCGACGGCGCGCCGAAGCCGCAGAACAGCACCGCTTCGGCCCCGGCGTCACGGATGCGGGTGAGCTGCGGCGTCACGTCGGTATCGTCGGGACCGTACTGCTCCGTCGCCACCACCTCGAGGCCGTACGCGGGAGCGAGCTCCTCGGCGTGCTGGAGACAGGACTTGTCGAAGCCGCCGGTGCCGGCGATGAGGCCCACCTTGCGGTGGCCCTCCTTCTTCATGTCCTCGTAGACCTTCTGCACCGCCATGCGGTCGCTGTGCGGCGTCTTGAAGACCCACTTCCTCACCGGCTCGACGATCACCGCGGCGCCGGCGAGTGAGATGAACGGGATCTCCGCCTCCTCGACGAAGTTGATCACCGCCATCGTCTCGCCAGTGGTGGTGCCGCCGATGATGAAGTCGACCCTGTCCTGCTCGATGAGCCGCTTGACGAAGGTGACCGCGTCCTTGGCGTTGCTGCCGGTGTCGTAGACGATCAGCTCGAGCGGCCGGCCGAGCACGCCGCCCTGCTCGTCGAGCTTCTTCACGTAGAGTTCGAGCGTCTTCTTCTCCGGATCGCCCAGGAAGGCGGCCGGACCGGTGACGGCCAGGAACGAACCGATGCGGATCGGTTCCTCGGCCGCCGACGCCCCCGCCCCGAGGGTGAAGGCCGCGGCCGCGACGGCGGCGAACAGATGGCGCCGGTTCATCTTCCCCTCCCGATGGTTGCAGGTGAAACCTCACGGCCCGGATCCTGCACGGGCGCACCGCACCGTGCAAGGCCGGGACCGTGGCGTCCGCCGGCTCAGGCCGTACGATCACGCGTGCGGTCGGCCACGGCGGGCACCCCCTGGGCGCGTCGGCGCAGGTGGACGATCACGGGACCCGCGAGCAGCAGGCCGGCGAGGGTGAGGCCCTCGCCACCCAGCACCGGCACCGCACCGGGCGGTGCGGCGAAGCACAGGCCGGCGGCGAGCAGCAGTCCGCGCAGCACCGCCGCGCCGGGACCGGTGCCGAGATCGCCGCCGAGCGGCAGGAAGCCCTGCAGGGCGCCGGCCACCAGCCACACGCCCGCGAGCGCCCGGCCGGTGTGCAGCAGGATCTCGACCGGCTCACCCCGGCCGATCAGCACCGGATCCAGCACGAACAGGAAGGGCACCACGTAGATGACCGAGCCGAGCCTCACGGCGGTGAGCCCCACCCGCATGGCCGGGGCGCCGGCGAGCGTCGCCGCGGCGAAGGCGCCGAGCGCCACCGGCGGGGTGAT
This sequence comes from bacterium HR39, assembly GCA_002898955.1. Classification (GTDB taxonomy): domain Bacteria; phylum Pseudomonadota; class Alphaproteobacteria; order Geminicoccales; family Geminicoccaceae; genus HRBIN39. The sequence goes on from BEIP01000180.1 coordinate 2,438, forward strand.
GTAGCTCACCATGCCCCAGTACATGACGAACAGGTGCACGGCGAGGGGATCGAGGCCCTGGCGGACCAGCGCCGGTGCCAGCACGACGGCGAGGAAGATGTAGACGGCGGTGACCGTCATCCCCATGCCGAAGACGAAGCTGGTGAGCGCGCCCATCACCAGCAGCAGCGGCACGCTGCCCCCGGCCAGGTGCAGCAGGTCGTTCACCAGCGTGCCGGCGAGCCCGGTCATGGCGAAGGCGCCGAGGATCAGCCCCACGCCGAGCAGCAGCGCCACGAGCTCGGCCAGCGCCCGGGCGGTGCGGTGGAGCAGCTCCACGAACCCCGCGAGGTCGAGCCGGGTCGCACGCCGGAGCTGGCCGATCACCAGCAAGGCGGCGGTGGCGTAGAAGGGGGCCAGGGTCTCCTGCCGGGTGCCGAGCAGCAGCCAGATCAGCAGGGCGAAGGCGAGGAGGAACGGCCAGCCCTCGCGCAGGGTGGCCCGCAGCGAGGGGAGCTCGGCGGGCGGCAGGCCGGCGAGGCCGCGGCGGGCGGCGTAGGCGTCGAGCTGGAGGAAGAGCGCGGCGTAGTAGAGGAGCGAGGGAATGGCGGCGGCGAGCGCGATGCTGGCATAGGGTATCGACAGGAAGCTCGCCATGACGAAGGCGGTGGTGCCCATCACCGGCGGCATCAGCACCCCGCCGGTCGAGGCGCAGGCCTCGGTGGCGGCGGCCACGTGGGGCGGCAGGCCGCTGCGCTTCATGGCGGGGATGGGCACCGCCCCGGTGCTCAGCACGTTGGAGACCACGCTGCCGCTCACGCTGCCCATGAGCCCGCTCGCGATCACCGCCACCTTGGCGGGACCGCCGCGAAAGCGCCCCACCAGCGCGAAGGCGAGGTCGTTGAAGAAGCGCCCGCCACCGCCGTGCTGCAGCACCGCCCCGAAGACGAGGAAACCGATCACCAGCTCCCCGAAGGCGCGCATGGGGATGCCGAAGGAGCTCTCGCCGGAGAGGACGTGGAAGGCCACCACGTCGAGGAACGGCTGGGAGAAGGCGGAGATCGGCCCCGGCACCAGATCGGCGAAGGTGGGATAGAGCGAGAGGACGAGCGCCACCGCGAAGACGACGGGGCCGCCCACCCGCCTGGTGGCCTCGAGGATCAGCGCCCACAGCACCAGCGCCGCTGCCCTGGCCGCGGGCGGCGCCATGTACTCCCAGCCCTCGAGCAGGCTGCGCTCGGCGGTGAGGGCGAAGAAGAGGCAGCAGGCGAAGGCGAGGGCGGCCAGCGCGAGGTCGAGGGAGCGCACCCGATCGCGGGGCCGGCCGCGCCGCGCCGGCCAGCACAGGAAGACGACGGGCAGGAACAGGGCGGCCAGCAGGTAGAGGTAGCGGTTGTCGAGGAGGACGCCGAAGAACCCCAGGTTGAAGAGCTGGTAGACGGCGAGCAGGATGCCCGCCGCTCCCGAGGCCGCCACCGCGCGGCGCCAGAGCGGCGGCAGCTCCGCCACCGCCGCTCCGCCTTCCCGCGCCGATGCGCGCTCCCGCACGTCCAGCCGCACCCGAACCGTGCCGTCAGCGGTAGTAGGGCTCGAAGCCCGCCGCCTCCAGCGCCGCGGCGCGCCGCTCCAGCCAGGCGCGCTCGAAGGCCTCGCCCTCGAGGTCGCCGGCCGCGGCGAGGTGCTCCTGCCAGGCCTTCGCCAGCAGCTGCTGGCGCTCGATCAGCCGCCGGTTGTGGGCCTCGAGGGCTTCGGTCCACACGCCGATCTCGCGGAAGTAGCGCACCGCACCCTCGTGCCAGGGCACCACCCAGGCGAGGCTCTGGTTGGCGAGTGCCCAGCCGTCCGCTCCGGGCGCGCCGTCCCTGTAGTCGTCGTAGAGCTCCACCATCGCCTTCGTCATCGCGTAGACGAGATCGGCGTCCTGCGAGGCGTAGGTGATCAGGATGGGATAGGGATAGGTGCCGCCCTCGTGGGGATTCGCTTCGGAGATGCCGGCGCCGACGGTGGCGACGTTCTTGACGAAGTACGGGGCGATCTTCCACAGCCGCTGCCAGCCCTCCTCGTCGTCGTGGGGAAGCGGCGGCCAGTGGATGCCGCGCGGCGAGGCCTCGAGCTGGTAGGCCTTGCCGGAATTGGTGCTGGCGAA
>BEIP01000181.1 GCA_002898955.1 bacterium HR39
CTGATGATGGTCCTCATCTTCCTGCTCGGCTGGCCGTTCGAGTGGCCGGCGGTGATCCTCGTCTTCCTGCCGATCTTCTATCCCTCGGCGGTGGCCACGGTGAAGGCACTGGGCCTCGACATGGTGTGGTTCGCGGCGCTGGTGGCGGTGAACCTGCAGACCGCCTTCCTCTCGCCGCCGGTGGCCATGTCGGCCTACTACCTCAAGCAGGTGGTGCCGGAATGGTCGCTGATGGACATCTATCGCGGCATGTTCGAGTTCATGTTCCTGCAGGTTCTGGCCCTCGTGCTCATCATCATCTTCCCCGACATCGCCATGTGGCTGCCGCGCCAGCTCTACGGGCCGTGAACGGGGAGCGGGGCCGGCGGATGCCGGCCCCTTCGGTTCAGGGCGCCTGCGGCTCCGGATCCGGGACCTGGCGAGCCGGCGGGCGGATGCGCACCCGCAGGATGCGGGTGCCGAGCCGCTCCAACACCTCGAGCCGGTAGCCGTCCACCTCCACCACCTCGCCCTCTTCCGGCAGGTGTCCGGCCGCCTCCGCGGCGAGGACGGCGAGATCGTGGGTACCCACGGATTTCCCTCCGCGAGGCGGTGTCCGCCCGGCCCTCCAGCTCACGCCGCCGCGCGCCGCAGCTCCGCGGGCGGATGGATGCGGATGCGGGTGAGGCGGTGTCGCCGGCGCTCCTCGACGGTGAAGCGGAAGCCGTCGATCTCGAAGCTCTCGCCCGGCTCGGGAATGCGCTCGGCGCGGGCGATCACCAGACCGGCCACCGTCACCGCCTCGTCCTCGGGCAGGTTCCAGTCCATGTGGCGGTTGAGGTCGCGCACCGACACGCCGCCCTCCACCACCACGCTGCCGTCGGCCTCGATGCGGATGCCGGGATACTCCACGTCCTTCTCGTCGACGATGTCGCCGACGATCTCCTCGAGGATGTCCTCGAGGGTGACGATGCCCAGCACCGTGCCGTATTCGTCCACCACCACCGCCATGTGCTGGCCGCGGCGGCGGAAGGCGACGAGCTGGGTGAGCAGCGGGGTCGTCTCCGGCACGAACCAGGGCGGCATGGCGAGATCGCCCACCCGCACCCGCGCGGCTTCGTCCCGGCGCCGCCACGCTTCGAGCAGCAGCTCGCGGGCGTGGACGATGCCGACGATGGTCTCGGGATCGTCGCGCCAGACGGGGTAGCGCGAATAGGGCTGGGCCCCGATCCGCTCCACCGCCTCGGGCAGGGTCAGATCCGCCGGCAGGGTCACCATGCGCCCGCGCGGCACCATGACCTCGGCGACCTCCACCTCGCCCAGCTCGAGGATGGCGGCCAGCATGTCGCGCTCCAGCCGCCGCACCTGGCCGTGGCGGTGGGCGATGTGGACGAGCGCCTGCAGCTCCTCGGCCGAATAGACGTCGGCATGGCCGATCTCGCGTGCGCCCAGCATCCGCAGCACCGCCCGCGCCGAGCGGTCCAGCGCCCAGTTGAGCGGCCAGACGGCGAGGAAGAAGGCGCGCAGCGGCAGTGCGCACCACAGCGCGATGCGGATGGGCTCGCGGATGGCGAAGGTCTTGGGGACCTGCTCGCCCAGCACGATGTGGAGCGAGGAGAAGATGAGAAAGCCGGCGAGGAAGGAGACGGCGTGGAGCAGCTCGTCGGACAGGCCGGCGAGGCGGAAGGCCGGCTCGAGCAGGGCGGCGACGAAGGGCTCGCCCACCCATCCGAGGCCCAGCGAGGCCATGGTGATGCCGAGTTGGCAGGCGGCGAGGTGGGCCTCGATGTCGCGCAGGATGCCGAGCGTGAGGCGGGCCGTGAGCGAGCCTTCCTCCGCGAGCGGTTCGAGGCGGGTGGGGCGCACCTTCACGAGCGCGAACTCGGCGGCGACGAAGAAGGCGTTCGCCGCGAGCAGCAGGACGACGAGGATCAGGGTGGTCAGCATGGCACAAGCGGCCGCGGGGCCGCGGGTCGTGCGGCGATGTCGGAGCCGGCGGTCCTCATGCCGCGAGCACGCGCAGCACCGTCTCTTCGGGCACGCCGTCCACCAGCCCGGCCCGGCCGGGGCCGCGCCAGAGGACGAAGCGCAGGCGGCCTCCGCGCACCTTCTTGTCGTGGCGCATGGCGGCCAGCACCTCGGCGGGCGGGAAGGCGAGGCCGAGATCGCGCGGGTGGAGCGGAAGGCCGGCCCTCTCCAGCACCGCCTCCAGCCGGCGGCGGTCGTCGGCGGTGGCCATGCCCAGCTCCTCGGAGAGCCGCGCCGCCATGACCATGCCGCAGGCCACCGCCTCGCCGTGCAGCAGCCGCCCGTCGTAGCCGGCGAGGACCTCGAAGGCGTGGGCGAAGGTGTGGCCGAAGTTGAGGAGCGCCCGCTCGCCCGAGGTCTCCGTCTCGTCCCGGGCGACGATCTCCGCCTTGATCGCCAGCGAACGGCGCACGGCGCGGCGCTGTGCCTCGACCTCGCCGGCCGTCACTCCCACGCCTTCCGCCTCCAGCCACGAAAAGAAGGAGGCGTCGCGGATGCAGCCGTATTTGACGACCTCGGCGTAGCCGGCGCGCAGTTCCCGCGGCGGCAGGGTGCGCAGGGTGTCGAGGTCCACCAGCACGGCGGCGGGCTGCTTGAAGGCGCCCACGAGATTCTTGCCGTGGCGGGTGTCGATGCCGGTCTTGCCGCCCACCGCCGAGTCCACCTGGGCGAGGAGCGTGGTGGGCACCTGGACGAGCGGCACGCCGCGCAGCAGCAGGGCCGCAGCGAGGCCGGCGAGATCGCCGATCACCCCGCCTCCGAGCGCCACCACCACGTCGTTGCGCTCGGGGGCGTGGTCGAGAAGGCGCTCCAGCAGCTGCTGCAGATGGGCGAAGTCCTTGGTGGCCTCGCCGGGCGGCAGCACGATGCGGTGCGCCGTGATGCCGGCCTCCCGCAGCCCCGCCTCCAGCCGTCCGGCGTGGCCGGCCGCCGCCACCTGCTCGTCCGTCACCACGAAGGCGCGCGGGCGCACGAATAGCGCCCGCAGCAGCCCGCCGGCGCGTTCCAGCAGACGGGAGCCGATGTGGACGGGGTAGGAGCGGGATCCGAGCTCGACCCGCAGGGTCTCGACGTCGTTCATCGTCCGGTTTCGGCATCCGCCGGGCACAGACGGGAGAGCACCTCCTCGACCACGCGGTCGACGGGGCCGGGGCCCGTGTCGACGGTGATGTCGGCCTCGGCGTACACGGGATAGCGCCGTTCCATGAGCTCCGCCAAGATCTCGCGCGGATCGCCCCGCATCAAGAGCGGCCGGCGCCCGGGCTTGCGGGCGGTCCGCCCCACCAGCGTGTCGAGATCGGCCCGCAGCCACACCGAGACGGCCCGCTCGCGCACCGCCCGGCGGATCTCCGGGTCGACGAAGGCGCCGCCGCCCAGCGCGATCACCCCGTGTGCCTCGCGCAGCAGTCGCAGCACCACCCGCCGCTCGAGGTCGCGGAAGGCCGGCTCGCCGTAGCGCTCGAAGATCTCGGGGATGGACATGCCGGCGGCCGTGACGATGGCCTCGTCGGCGTCGACGAAGTCGGTCCCCAGCGCGGCCGCCAGCCGGCGCCCCACCGTGCTCTTGCCCGCTCCCATGAGGCCGACCAGCACCACCGGCCGGTCCGGCCGCCGCTTCGCCTGCAAGCCCGTCCTCCGCGCCGCGCGTTGCGCGCGCCGTGCGGCGGAGATATAAGCCGGCGCGCCCGCGGTCGCGCAAGTCCGTGTCCGCCGGTACGGCAGCGCAGACTCCCGCAACCGGAACCGTGCCTTCCGTCTCATGGTGAGCTTCGGCCGCGTGCTCCTCCTGCTGCTGATCGTCGTGCTCCTCGGCGGGCTGATCTTCGTCATCGCCTGGGACATTCCGCCACCGACCCGTCCGCACGAGGTGGTGATCCCGGACGAGCGGCTGCCGCGCTGAGGTCGCGGGGAAGGCCGATGCGCGAGCGCTTCCTCGAGATGCTGCTGGTGGAGCGGGGGGCGAGCCCCCACACCATCGACGCCTACCGGCGCGATCTCGAGGACTTCGCGGCCTTTCTCGCGCCGCGCGGGCGCACGCCGGAGACGGCCGAAGCGGACGACATCCGCGACTGGCTCGCCGACCTCGACCGGCGCGGCATGGCGCTGTCCACCGTGGTGCGGCGGCTTTCGGCCATCCGCCACTGGTTCCGTTTCCTCTACCTCGAGGGCGTGCGCCGCGACGATCCCAGTCTGGGGGTGGACCGCCCGCGCAGCCGCCGGGCGCTGCCGAAGTACCTCTCGGAGCGGGAGGTGGCGTCGCTCCTCGAGGCGGCCTCGCGCCGCGGGGGTGACGAGGGCGTGCGGCTCCGCTGCATGCTGGAGCTGCTCTACGCCACCGGCATGCGGGTGAGCGAGCTCGTCGCCCTGCCGCTCTCGGCGCTCGCGGACGACCTCTCGCACCTGCGGATCCGTGGCAAGGGCGGCCGCGAGCGGCTGGTGCCGCTGCACGCGGCGGCCCGCACGGCGCTGCGGACGTGGCTCGACGTGCGCGCGCAGGGCGAGGGGCGGGAGAGCCGCTGGCTGTTCCCCTCGCGCGGGCGCAGCGGTCACAT
>BEIP01000182.1 GCA_002898955.1 bacterium HR39
GGCGCTCGCGCGCCCGCACCCGCCAGGCGGCGCGGCGGCAGGCGCGCAGCAGCCGCCCCCCGTCCACCTCGTCCCACTCCAGCACCTCGGCGACGCCGTGCTCGAGCGCCTTCTCCTCGACGGCCTCGGCATCCACCGTCACCAGCACCACGCCCACGGGCACGCCGCGCGCCCGCACGAGCCGTGCCGGCGCCCACGCGTCCGCGCCGCCGAGATCGGCCACCACCGTGGGCAGCACGCCTTCTTCCAGCAGCAGGCGCAGCTCGCCGGGGTCTTCCAGCACCACCACGTCCACCGCCCCGGCCCGCTTCAGCATCTCGGCGAGGAGCGGTCCCGAGGCCGCGTCTCCCAGGACGACGATGGGCCGGCGCGAACCCGCGGCCGCCGCCTCGGAGGGCCCATCGCCCGGCGTGACGGAAGTGCGGGATGCCGCGGCGATCACCGCGGCCGTGATGCTCGTGGAAGGGGGCCGCTCGCCGATCATGCTCCGCCCGCCCGCAGCCGTGGACAGATCCGTGGACGGATTCAGGGAAACCGAGGCGGCGGGCGTTGTCAACCATTACTGGAACGAGACGGCGACGAGTCCGCGCCGGAGTGGCACTGGGCCGGCGGGCCCGCGCGGGCGTGGACCGCGGACCGGTTCCGCCGCCCGGGCCGCGAGCAGCGGGAATTCGTACCAGACCCGCGGCTCCCGCACGTCCTCCGCATCGGCCGGCCGCGCGGGCGGGCGGCGTGCCGCCAGCTGCGGCTCGCGCGGAGCGGGATCGACGAGGCGCGGGCCTTCCGGCGCGAGCTCGTAGACGGCGAGCGCGTGGGCGGCGGTGCCGTCGGGCAGCAGCCGCACCGGCCCCAGCACCCCGTTCCAGCCGCCGCGCGCGAGGAGCGCCCCGGGCTCGGGGCGCCGGCCGGCACGCAGCAGGTCCACCGCCTCGCGCACCACGTCGTAGGCGAAGGCGGCGAGCAGATCCGGCTCGCGACCGTAGACCGCCGAGAAGCGTCCGGCGAAGGCCTCCCGCAGGTCGAGATCGGGCAGCGGCAGCCACGCCCCCTCCAGTTCCGGCCGGAAGGCCGGCGGGCGGCTCCCCTCGAGCCAGCGCATGGTGCCGAGCAGCCGCACCTCGCCGGCGCCGGCGTCGTAGAAGCGCAGCAGCGCCAGCACCGCGTGCAGCCGCTCGCCGCCGTCCGCCACCAGCACCGCGTCGAAGGGCGGCGGACCCAGGGTGTCGCGGGTGCGCAGCCCGGCGAGCTCGGCGCGCGCCTGCGGATCGTCGCGGGCCGAGAGCTCCGCGAGGCGCCGCTCCAGGGCCGCACGGCGCCCGTCGTAGTCGGTGAACCGGCGCAGCCGCCCCGCGAGCTCCGTCTGGTCGTCTCCGTACGTCAGCACGAGATCGGCCGGCCGGCCGAGGCCGGCCATGGTGCTGCGGAAGGCCGCGAGCGCCCGGCGGCCGTAGGCGTCGTCCGGCACCAGCGCCGCGATCCTCCCGTAGCCGGCCGCCACCGCGTGGCGGACGATGCGCCGGACTTGTTCCTCGGGCGTGAAGCCCAAGATGTGCACCGCCGGCGGCGCGGCCGCCGCCGAGTCGTTGGAGAGCGACAGGACCAGGGCGTCGTGGGCGCGGGCGAGCTGTGCCACCTCGCGGGTCGCCGCGGCGAAGAGCGGGCCGAGCACGACCCGGCCCCCCTCACCCCCGAACGCCTGCCGCGCCGCCTCCCGTGCCCGGGCCGGATCGTCGCCGGTGTCGAGCGGCACGAGCTGCAGCTCGCTCTCCGGTGCGTCGAAGAGGGCGAGGGTGGCGGCATCGAGCAGATCGCGCCCCAGCGACGCCGCCCGGCCGGAGAGGGGCAGCAGCAGCGGCAGCACCGGCGGTGCCGGCGGCCTCGCCGCCTCGCGTTCCACCACCGGACGGGGCGGCGGTTCGGGGGCGCGTGGTGCCGGGCGCGGCGCACAGGCCGCGAGCAGGACGAGGACGAGGAGCGGCACCAGCCGCGGCCGCCCGGCGGCCGGTGCCCGAGCGGAGCACGCCATCGTGATCGATCCGCGCGAGCCCGCGGCGGAGCCTAGGGACGGCGCCCGTCCGGCGCAACCGCAACCGGGCCTCTGGGTGGTGGCCACGCCCATCGGCCATCTCGGCGACCTCTCGCCGCGGGCGCGGGAGATCCTGGAGCGGGCGGACATCGTGCTGTGCGAGGACACCCGTGTGACGGGCCGCATGCTGGAGCGCCTCGGCATCCGCCGTCCGCTCGAATCCTACCACGAGCACAACGCCCCCCGCGTGCGCCCGCGGATCCTCGCCCGGCTGAAGGAGGGCGCCTCGGTGGCGCTGGTCTCGGACGCCGGAACGCCGGGCATCTCGGATCCCGGCTATCGTCTGGTGCGCGAGGCGCGCGAGGCCGGGATTCCGGTGCGGGCGGTCCCCGGTCCCTCGGCGGTGATCGCGGCGCTGTCGGTGGCGGGCCTTCCCACCGACCGCTTCCTCTTCGCCGGCTTCCTCCCGGCCAGGCGCACGGCCCGCCGGCGGGTGCTGGAGGAACTCGGCGCGGTGCGGGCGACGCTGGTCTTCTACGAGGCGCCGCACCGCATCGGGGAGACCCTGCGCGATGTCCTGGAGGTGCTGGGCGATCGCGAGGCGGCGATTGCCCGCGAGCTCACCAAGCTCCACGAGGAGGTGCGCACGGGCCGGGTGTCGGAGCTGCTGGCACGCATCGAGGCGGAAGGCCCGCCGAAGGGCGAGATGGTACTGCTGGTGGGTCCGCCCGGGGAGCGGGAGCGGCCGTCGGAGGAAGACGTCGCGGCGGCGCTGGACGAGGCGCTGGCGTCCCTGTCGGTGCGCGATGCGGCGGCCGAGATCGCCCGCCGCTTCGGCATCTCCCGCCGCGAGGCCTATCGGCTGGCACTGGAGCGCGCCCGTGCGCGGAAGGGCTGAGCGGCAGCGGCGGCTGCGGCGCGGGCGCAGCGGCGAGCTGATCGCCGCCTGGTGGCTGCGGCTGCAGGGTTTCCGCATCCTCGCCCGCCGTCTGTCCACGCCGGTGGGCGAGATCGACATCCTCGCGCGCCGCGGTCGGGTGCTGGCGGTGGTGGAGGTGAAGCGGCGGGCGGACGTGGCGGGGGCGCTCGCGGCGCTCGCCCCGGCCCAGCGCCGCCGCCTCGAGCGGGCGGCCGCCTGGGTGGTGCAGCACCGGCCCGAGCTCGCGGAGCTGGAACTGCGCTTCGACGTGATCGCCGTGGGCGGCCTCGCACGGCCGCTTCACCTGGCGGATGCCTGGCGGCCGGAAGGCGGCGGCACAATGCCGCCGTGAGCGAGCAGCCGGCGGGTGAGTGAGGCGAGCGGCAGGGCCGCGAGCTCCGCAATCGGCCACCAGAACAGGCCCGCCGCCGGCAGCTCCGGCGCGGGCCGCGCCGTTTCCGGGCCGTCCACCACCGCCCGCTCGAGGCGAAGGCGCATCTCGAGGTGGGTGAAGACGTGGCGCACCTCGCCGGGGACGGGCCGCCAGTCGACCGCAAGCGGCGGCGGTTCCGGCCCGGCGTCGGGCGCGAGCGGGACGCCCGGCAGGTCCACGAGCCCGCCCAGCAGGCCGCCCCTCGGGCGCCGGCGCAGCAGCACCAGATCCCCGTCCGCCAGCGCGAGGAAGGCGCTGGCGTGCACAAGCCGCCGCTCGGGCCGCGGCGCCGGGGCCGGCAGGCGGTCCTCAAGGCCGCGCGCGCGGGCGAGACAGACCTGCTCCAGCGGACAGTCACCGCACAGGGGCCGCCGCGGACGGCAGACGAGCGCGCCGAGCTCGATCCACGCCTGGGCGAGATCGCCCGCGTCTTCCGCACGTGCGACCCGCGCCGCCAGCTCCCGCAGGCGCGGCGAGGGCCGGGCCGGCTCGCCCCCGAGGGCGAACAGGCGCACCAGCACCCGCGCCACATTGCCGTCCACCGGCACCACCGGCCGGCCGAAGGCGATGGCCGCCACCGCCGCCGCCGTGTAGGGGCCGACCCCGGGAAGGGCGGCGAGGGCCTGCGGATCGTCCGGCACCCGTCCACCGTGACGCTCGAGGATCGCCCGCGCGCAGGCGAAGAGGGCACGGGCCCGGCGGTAGTAGCCGAGGCCCGACCAGGCGGCGAGCACGGCATCCTCTCCCGCCTCGGCCATGGCCTGCGGGGTGGGAAAGCGCGCGAGCATGTCGGGAAAGCGCGCCGCCACCACCGGCGCGGTGGTCTGCTGCAGCATGATCTCGGAGAGCAGCACCGCCCACGGATCGGGCGGAGCGGCCCGCCACGGCAGATCGCGCCGCCGCCCGCGGTACCAGGCGAGCAGGGCGGGAAGGTGCGCGCGCACGCGGGCGATCTGGTCAGCGGACGGCGCTGCGGTCATATCGGGCCCGGCGGAATCCGGCGGGGATGTCGGCGCATGGCGGAGCCGGGCAAGGGGTCGCGCGAGGGCGGAGGCGCGGACGATGTCCGACGCGGCGGCACGCGCGGCCTCTCCGGTCTGATCGCCCGGCTGCTGGAGCCTGGCGCGCGGCGGCGCGGCTTCGTGCGCGCCACCCTGCTCACCGACTGGCCGCTGGTGGT
>BEIP01000183.1 GCA_002898955.1 bacterium HR39
CCGACGGTCCGGGAAAACCGGTGCCGCGGAACAGCGGCGAGAGATCGACGCGGTCGCCCCCGGCGAGGTCCAGGTCGCGGATCACGTCGGTGCCGCCGCCGAGGCCGGTGAAGACGAACAGGTCCGCTCCCGGCCCGCCGTTCAGGCTGTCGATGCCGGGCCCGCCGATCAGCACGTCGCGTCCCGCGCCGGCCTCGAGACGGTCCTGGCCCGGGCCGCCGTAGAGCAGGTCCTGGCCGCCGGCCCCGAACAGCACGTCGTCGCCGGCTCCGCCGTCGAGCGCGGCCAGCCCGCCCGGCGAGACCAGGAAGTCGTTGCCGTCGGTGCCGCTCACCAGGTTCGCGCGCACGTCGACGATCACGTCCACCGGATCCGACGCGTTGCCCTCGGCGTCGGTCACGGTGATGCGCAGCGTGCGGGTCCCGGCCGCACCGCTCTCCGGATCGACGCCGAGCCGCACGGCCTCCAGCACCGCCTCGTAGTTCGCGAAGGTGTCGGTCCCGGCGAGCTCCAGCCGGTCGCCGTGGAAGGCGTATGCGATGTTCGTCCCGTCGACGACGCCATCCCCGTCCGCGTCGAGCGAGCCGGCGAAGGCGAGATGGTCGCCCGGCTGGCCGGAGAGGATGCGCACGGTCGCACCGGAAAGTTCCGTGCTGTCGGGATCGCTCACGGCCACGTCGAGGCGCACGGCGGGATCGAGCCCGTAGTGGACCACCCGGCCCTCGACCGCCCCGAAGGAGACCCGCACCACCACATCGTCGTAGTCGCCGTCGAAGCGGAACAGGCCACCGCCGATGGTGCCGGCCCGGTCCACGTCCTCGAAGCCCACCATCAGCTCGCCGGTCAGCTGCCACCAGCCCATGGCCACATGCGCGAGACCGTCCGCATTGAAGGGCGTCTCGCCGGGCGTGTCGGGCGTGGGATCGAGCGAGACGAACAGCCGGTTGCCGGTGTCGATCACGGTCTCGGTGCCGTCCGGCGCCACGTGCACGAGCTGTGGGACGGCGCCGGCGTCGTTCGCGTCGAAGGCGCCGCCGGTGCGCGCATCACGCAGCTCGAAGTGCCCGCCGGCCGACGCCAGCGTGGCGAGCTCGGGATTGAGCCGGGCGCCGTCGGAGACGAGGAAGAAGGCGAGAGTGGACCCGGCCGGCAGGACGCCGAGATCGACGCTGCTCACGCCTTCCACGAGCGGCCCGCGCCCGTCGTTGAGCCAGGGCATGGCCGGATCGAGGCGGCTGCCGTTGACGTCGGGGAACAGGAGGCGGACATCGCCGACCCTGCCGTCGGGACCGAGGACGAGTACCCCGAAACTGTCGTGCATCGCCGCCGTCTCGGAGTGGAAGGTGACCTTCACCTCGCGCGGCGCGTCGAGCACCGGATGGCGCCCGCCGCCGCCCACCGCCGAGGCCGGCCACACCGACCAGCCGGCACGGAATTCGGGCCGCAGGCCGGTCCACGTCGGGTTGTAGTCAAGACCGACGATGGCCAGCGTCCCCTCCAGCCGGCCGGTGATCGTCAGCACCGGCGGCTCGCCGCCGCCCGCCGCGCCCGCCTCGGCTTCCGGTAGCTCGGGGGCCGGGAAGCCCAGGGCCGTCGGCGCCAGCGGTCCGGTGGGCGTGAAGCCCTTGCCGATGTCGCCGGGATCGAAGGGCGAGAAACTGGCACCGCCGCCGTGCTCGGGTCCGGTCGCCGGCGCCTCGCCTCCCGCCGCCGGCTCGACCTCGGTCGCGCCGGGCGGGAGCCCGGCGAGGAGATCGGTCGCGGTGACGAGCGGCCCGCCGGTCACGGTCAGCGCCGGCGGCAGGTCGGGATGTGCGAAGAAGCCGTCGAGACGGACGATCGCGCCGTTGGCGAGGACGACCACCAGGTCCTCGCCGTCGACGACATAGCGGGCTACATCGGGGTGGAAGACGGGAGCATCGAGATGGACGACCGCCCCTGCCGGAACCGCCACGTTCACCCGCGCACCGGGGGGTGGCGGCGTGACGGTGATCTCGGGGCGCTCGGCCGGCGCCACCTGTACCACCGGCCCCTGCGGCGGCTGCTGCACCGGGCCGGCCCGATCCGGAGCCGGCTGCTCCTGTGCCGGCTGCGCCGGCCGGGCGGCCGGCTGTCCGGCGCCGTCCGCCCCGGCCGGCACCGCCTGTGCCAGCACCGGCCCGCCGACACCGGCGTCCGTCACGCTCACCTCCTGCTCCATGGCCGTCCCTCCGGTCGGCACCCGAAACACACCCGTTTACGGTGCGCTTACGGTTCGTTTACCGGATCGCAACCTATCCGCCCGTACCGTCCGGCTCAACGGGGAACCGGGGCGCCCGGTACCGGAAGGCGCCTGGTGTGGCCCCGCGGCCGAGCGGGAGATGGGCCATGATCCGGAAGACCATGCGGATCGGCGAGATCCGCACCTCGATCAAACTGGAATCCGAGTTCTGGGACTACCTCCAGGAGGTGGCGCGCCAGCGCGGCATGCGGCTCGCCGCGCTGGTCAACGAGATCGCCGCCGGGCGCGAGGCGAAGACCAACCTCGCCTCGCGGCTGCGCACCTTCTGCATCGTGCATGCGCGCATGCGCTGCGAGGAGCTGCAGCGCGAGCTCGACCGGCTGGCCATGGCCGGGAATTCGCGCGACCTCGCGCGGGTGCTGGAAGCGAGCCCGCTGCCGTGTCTGGTGCTCGATTCCGAGCTCACCATCCGCCAGCTCAACCGCGCCTTCGTGCAGTGGCTCAACCTCGACCCGAAGGCCACCGTCGGGCTCAAGCTGCCCAACCTGATGATCCTGCGCGCCCCGGGACTGCGCGAGATGTGGCAGGCGCTGGCCGAGGGCCGCATGGCGCGCGGCAGCTTCTCCGCCACCTACGTCTCGCCGGGCAAGGTGCGCACCTCCCACGCGGTGGCGGTGGCGCTCTCGAGCGGCGGCTATGTGGTGATGTTCGAGACCCTCGTCGGGCGGGGGTGAAGGCGGCGGGAGTTCCGGCGCGGACCGCTCCCGCCCCGCCGCGCGCCGACGTTCGGGCGCCGCACCACCGCGGGTTGCCGCCCCGGGCGGCGTTTCGCTCCGGCAGCGGGCGGCGGCGCGTCGTCCTGTCCCACGCCGCTTCTTCCGCTTCCGGCACCGGCCGGTGGCGGCGCCCGGTCGTGCTCGCGGCGCCCGCAACACGTGCTTCCACGGGCCGCGCCTTGAGGGCTGCCCTTCCTTCGCGGAAAGCGACGCCCGGGAGCCGGCGTCCGCGCCACCTCGGCTGCGGTCGCGCCTCCTCCGCGGGGCGCGAACGACGCTCGGCCTCCGCCGATTCCCCCGGTCGTACCTCCTCCGCGCGAAGCCGGGCCCTGCCCGAACGGCCGGGGCGACACGGCGTCGGGCCGGCCTTTTCCGTGTTCCATGCGGAGCAGGGGACATCCGCTCCTGCGTGGTCCGCACGGCAGACCTGCCACCCGCCGCGCTCCGTCGTGCCGTGCCGGGGCATGGCCGGCGCAGAACCCCGTGGCGCAGGTTTCCGGTCCGTGAGGCTGCGACGGGCCGCGGGACGGCCCTGCCCGGTCCGGCCCCGTACCGTCCGCGGGCACCTGCGGCGGAGGGCCTCAGCAGGCGACACCGCGGGTGTGGACCGGCGCCGGAGGGTGCCTCCCCGGCCCGCTCACCCGTGCGACCGGCGCCGGATGCGTCCCGTCCCGACCCTTCCGCCGACCGTGATCCCCCGGCCACGCCCGGGCCGTCGCCGGCAGTTTCGCACCGCCCGGTCCGCCGGTCGAAACCGGCCGGCCATTCCCCGCGGGACCATGGAGGAAGGGAGGTGCGCCCGCCCGATCCGTACCTTCACGCCCGAGCCGGCCACGGTGCGCGCCCTGCAGCCCTGCCCGGCGCGGTCCATGTGGACTCCCACGCCGCCTTGCCGGCGTCGCACCGCGGGCCACCTCGGCCGGTGGGGAACGACGAGCGTACACCGTGCCCGTCCTGCCGATCCTGGTCCTGCCGTTCCTGATCGTGCCGCTCGCCGAGATCGCGCTTCTGATCGAGGTGGGCGGTCGCATCGGCACGCTTCCCACCATCGCCGCCTGCCTCGGCACGGCGGTGCTGGGCGGCGTGCTGGTGCGAAGCCAGCGCCGCGCGGTGATCGCGGCGCTGCGCCGGGCGCTAGACGAAGGCCGCATCCCCGCCCGCGAGGCCTTCGACGGCGCCTGCATCCTCGTGGCCGGGGCGCTCCTGATGACCCCGGGCTTCCTCACCGACGCCGCCGGCTTCGCCCTGCTGGTGCCGCCGCTTCGCGCGGCGCTCTACCGGGCGCTGGTGCGCCATCTGGAACGGCGCGTGCTCGACCACCTGCAGACGGGCGGTGGCCCGCGCGGGCGGGCGATGGACGTCGAACCGGTGGCGGACGAGCCCGGCCCGCCGCGTCCCGACCGGCGGATCCCGCGATGATCCTGGTCTGCCGCCACGCCGAGTCCGAGTGGAACGCGCGCTTTTCGCGAACGCGCATCGACCCGGGCCTGCCCGACCCACCCCTCACCCCGCGCGGACGCGAGCAGGCGCGCGAGCTCGCCCGGCGTGTGGCCGCC
>BEIP01000184.1 GCA_002898955.1 bacterium HR39
GTCGTGGCCGCCGCCCCCGCGGCCCCGGCGGTCGCACCGGCGGCTCCCGCGGCAGCCGCAGCACCCGCGCCGTCCCTTCCCGCGGCGTTGCCGGAGCACCTGCTGCAGCCGCTGCCGGGCATGGAATACGAGGAGGTGCCGCTTTCCAACGTGCGCCGCACCATCGCCCGGCGGCTCACCGAGGCCAAGCAGTTCATCCCGCACTTCTACCTCACCGCCGACTGCCGCATCGACCGGCTGCTGGAGATGCGGGCGGAGCTCAACAGCCGCCTGGCGCCCGAGGACAAGATCTCGGTCAACGACTTCGTCATCAAGGCGGCGGCGCTGGCCCTGCGGCGGGTGCCCGACGTCAACGCCTCCTTCGGCGGCGATCGGATCTACCGGTACAGGGACGTCGACATCTCGGTGGCGGTGGCCACCCCGCGCGGCCTGATCACGCCGGTGGTGCGGAGGGCCGACCGGAAGGGCCTTTCCACCATCTCGCGCGAGATGAAGGACCTCGCCGCCCGCGCCCGCGAGGGGACGCTGAAGCCGGAGGAATACCAGGGCGGCAGCTTCAGCATCCCCAATCTCGGCATGGACGGCGTGCGGGAGGTCGCGGCCATCGTCAATCCGCCCCAGGCCTGCATCCTCGCGGTGGGCATGGGCGAGAAGCGGCCGGTGGTGCGTGACGATCAGATCCGCATCGAGACGCTGATGACCGTCACCCTGTCGGTGGACCACCGGGTGGTGGACGGGGCGCTCGGTGCGGAGTTCCTGCAGGCGTTCCGCGCCATCGTCGAGGATCCGCTGCAGCTCCTGCTCTGAAACGGCAGCGACCAGCCCGGAGCCTTCTCCCATGGCCCAGCGGTTCGACCTGGTCGTCCTCGGCGGCGGCCCCGGCGGCTATGTGGCGGCGATCCGTGCCGCCCAGCTCGGCATGAGGACGGCGGTGGTGGAGCGCGAGCACCTGGGCGGGATCTGCCTCAACTGGGGCTGCATCCCGACCAAGGCGATGCTGCGCTCGGCGGAAGTGTTCGAGACGATGCTGCACGCCGCCGACTACGGCCTCGCCTGCGAGAAGCCCCGGGCCGACATCGCCGCCATCGTGAAGCGCTCGCGGAAGATCGCCGGCCAGCTCAACCGCGGCGTCGCCCATCTCCTGCGCAAGAACCGGATCACCGTCTTCGAGGGCCACGGCCGGCTGGAGGGCGCGGGACGGCTGCGCGTCTCGCTGAAGCAGGGCGGCGAGGAGGAGCTGCACGCCCCCCACATCGTCCTCGCCACCGGTGCGCGCGCCCGCCAGCTCCCCGGTCTCGAGGCGGACGGCCGGCTGGTGTGGACCTACCGCGAGGCGCTGGTGGCCGATCGCGTGCCGCGCTCGCTGCTGGTGGTGGGAAGCGGCGCCATCGGCATGGAGTTCGCGAGCTTCTTCCGCTCGCTCGGCAGCGAGGTCACGGTGGTGGAGGTGCTCGATCGCGTCCTGCCGGTGGAGGACGAGGAGATCTCCGCCTTCGTCCACAAGGCCTTCGAGCGCCGCGGCATCCGCATCCTCACTTCCACCACCGTCACCGCCTTCCAGCGCGGCGACGATTCCGTCACCGTGACCCTGCAGGGGCCCGGGGGCGAGGTGCGCGAGGGCTTCGAGCGGGTGATCATGGCGGTGGGCATCGTCGGCAATGTCGAGGACATCGGCCTCGAGACGGTGAACGTGCGGGTGGAGAAGACCCACATCGTCACCGACGCCTTCGGCCGCACCGACACGCCCGGGGTCTACGCCATTGGTGATGTGGCCGGACCGCCCTGGCTCGCCCACAAGGCCAGCCACGAGGGCATCGTCTGCGTGGAGGCCATCGCCGGGCTGGAGCCGCATCCGCTCGATCCGCTGCACATCCCGGCCTGCACCTACTGCCATCCCCAGGTGGCGAGCATCGGCCTCACCGAGCGGCAGGCGAAGGAGCGCGGCCACGAGGTGCGGGTCGGCCGCTTCCCGTTCATCGGCAACGGCAAGGCCCTCGCGGTGGGCGACACCGAGGGCATGGTCAAGACGGTGTTCGACGCGAAGACCGGCGAGCTGCTCGGCGCCCACATGGTCGGGCCGGAGGTAACCGAGATGGTGCAGGGCTACGCCATCGCCCGGCGGCTCGAGACCACCGAGGCGGAGCTGATCGAGACGGTCTTCCCGCACCCCACCATCTCGGAGACCATGCACGAGGCCGTGCTTGACGCCCTCGGGCGGGCCATCCACTTCTGAGCGGACGGAGAATCCCGACCCATGGCGACGGTCACGGTCCTCGAGCGCCGACCCGACGGGCTCCTGCGCAAGCCGCCCTGGATCCGCGTCAAGGCCCCCACCTCGGAGCAGGCGGCCGAGGTGCGGAGGCTCGTGCGCGCGAAGAGCCTGCACACCGTGTGCGAGGAGGCGGCCTGCCCCAACATCGGCGAGTGCTGGGGCCAACGCCACGCCACCTTCATGATCCTCGGCGACGTCTGCACCCGCGCCTGCGCCTTCTGCAACGTCAAGACGGGCAAGCCCGGCCCGGTCGATCCCGACGAGCCGCGGCGCGTCGCCGAGGCGGTGGCGGCCATGGGGCTCGAGCACGTGGTCATCACCTCGGTGGACCGGGACGACCTGCCCGACGGCGGTGCGCACCAGTTCGTGCGCTGCATCGAGGAGGTGCGGCGGAGCTCGCCCGGCACCACCATCGAGGTCCTCACCCCCGACTTCCGCAACAAGCCCGGCGCCCTCGAGGCGGTGGTGGCGGCACGACCGGACGTGTTCAACCACAATCTCGAGACGGTGCCGCGGCTCTATCGCCGCATCCGCCCGAGCGCCCGCTACTTCCACTCGCTGTGGGTGCTGTGGCGGGCGAAGGAACTGGCGCCCGACATCTTCACCAAGTCCGGCATCATGGTGGGGCTGGGCGAGGAGCGCGAGGAGGTTCTGCAGGTGATGGACGACCTGCGGGCCGCGCGCGTCGACTTCCTCACCATCGGCCAGTACCTGCAGCCCACCCGCCGGCACCATCCGGTGGTACGCTACGTGGAGCCGCAGGAGTTCGAGGACTATGCGCGCATCGCCCGTGCCAAGGGCTTCCTGCTGGTCGCCTCCTCGCCGCTCACCCGCTCCAGCCACCACGCCGGCCGCGACTTCCGCCGGCTGCAGGAGGCCCGCCGGGCGCAGCTTTCCGCACACGTACCGGGGAGCTGAAGCACCGCGCGATGCCGACCCACGCGGAAAAGCGCCACCTGCCGTGGACCTGCGAGCAGCTCTTCCGGCTGGTCGCGGAGGTCGACCGCTATCCCGAGTTCCTGCCCTGGTGCCGGGCGGCGCGCGTCGTGCGGCGGGATGGCAACGTCTTCTGGGCGGATCTGGTGGTGGCCTTCAAGATGTTCCGCGAGCGCTTCCGCTCGAAGGTCACCCTCACCCCGCCGCACCGCATCGACGTGGAGTACATCGACGGCCCGTTCCGCTACCTCAACAACCACTGGGTGTTCGAGGAGGCGCCCGACGGCGGCTGCATCGTCGACTTCTTCGTGGACTTCGAATTCAAGTCTAAGTTCCTGCAGTCGCTGATGGAAATGCTGTTCAACGAGGCGGTGCGGCGCATGGTGGCGGCCTTCGAGCGCCGCGCCGTCGAGCTCTACGGCCCGGACGGCCGCCCCGCCGCGAAGCGGGCGCAGGACATCGCCGGAAAGGAGGAGGTGCCGGCGCCTGCGGGGACGTGAAGCGCCATTTCCCCCGGCCGAGCCCCTCAGGCCGCCATCGTCGGCTGCGCCATCTCGAGGAGCAGATCCAGCGCCAGCGCCGCCGCCTGCAGGCGCACCGCCCGGCGATCGCCCCGGAACACGCGGCGCTCGTGACGGGTGGGGAAGCCGCGCCGCGCGCAGGCGAAGTGCACGAGCCCCACCGGCTTTTCCGGCGTGCCGCCACCCGGCCCGGCAATGCCGGTGATCGCGATGGCGAGGTCCACCCCGCTCCGCTCCAGTGCACCCTCGGCCATCTCCCGGGCCACCACCTCGCTCACCGCGCCGAAGCGGGCGAGACTGTCCTCACGCACGCCCAGCATCTCCACCTTGGCGCGGTTGGCGTAGGTCACATAGCCGCGATCCAGCACGTCGGAGGAGCCGGGCACTTCCGTCAGGAAGCCGGCCACCAGCCCGCCGGTGCAGGACTCGGCGGTGGCCACGCGCAGCCCCGCCTGCCGGCACACATCCAGCACGTGTGCGGCCTTGCGCACGAGATCGTCCACCGGGAGCGCATCCCCGGACATGCTCATCCTCCCGGAAAGCTCGCGGTGGCGACCGCCATGGCCGCCATGCCCTCGCCGCGGCCGGTGAAGCCCAGCCCCTCGGTGGTGGTGGCCTTGAGGCTCACACGTCCCTCCGCAAGGCCGAGGAGCCGCAGGAGCCGCCGCACGAGGCGCTCGCGGTGCGGGCCGATTCTGGGCCGCTCGCACACCAGAGTTACGTCCACGTGCTCCAGCCGGCCGCCCGCCGCGTGCAGCAGATCGAGCGCCCGGC
>BEIP01000185.1 GCA_002898955.1 bacterium HR39
CGCCGCGGGTGCCCAGCCGCACGATGGTGATCAGGTAGAAGAGGATCACCAGCACGAAGAGCAGCACCGCGAGGGCGATGTTGCGACTCCTGCGCCTCCGCTCGAATTCCTGCCGGTCCTCGCCACCGGGCTCAGACACCGACGAAGCTCCCGAGCGCGCGATCGACCACCAGCCCCGCGAAGAGGGCAAAGAGCTGCACGATCGAGGTGCGGAAGACCCGGGCCGCCGCCCGGTCGCTCCCTTCGCGCACCAGCCGCTCCACCGCGAACAGGAACGCCCCGCCCGCGGCGACCGCCACCGCCGCGTACAGCCATCCCGCCATGCCGACGAGCGGCGGTAGCAGGCTCACCGCCACCACCAGCCAGGCGTAGCCGCGGATCTGCCGGATGGTGGCTCGCCGGCCGGCCACCACCGGCAGCATGGGCACGCCGGCCGCCGCATAGTCCTGGGCCCGGTAGAGGGCCAGCGCCCAGAAGTGCGGTGGCGTCCACAGGAAGATCAGCGCGAAGAGGATCCAGGCCTCGGGGTCCACCCGACCGGCCGCCGCCGCCCAGCCCACCACCGGCGGCAGCGCTCCGGCGGCGCCGCCGATGACGATGTTCTGGGGCGTGCGGCGCTTGAGGAGCATGGTGTAGACCACCGCATAGAAGAGGATGGTCCCCGCCAGCAGCCCCGCGGCCAGCCAGTTGGTGGAAAGCCCCAACACCGCGACGGCGATCAGTCCCAGCACCACCCCCGCGCCCGCGGCCTCGGCCGGGTCGATGCGCCCCCGCGCCGTGGGGCGACCGCGCGTCCGCGCCATGATCCGGTCGATGTCCGCGTCATACGCGTTGTTGAGGGCGGCCGCCGCCCCCGCCCCGGCGGCGATGGCGAACACCGCCACCGCCGCGAGGAACGGATGCACGTAGCCCGGCGCCAGATACAGCCCCACCGCCGCGGTGAAGACGGAGAGCTGCATCACGTTGGGCTTGAACAGCCGCCACCAGTCGCCGAGGGAAGCCGCCGCGAGGGCGGCCTCCCCGGCGACGGGGCGGAGCCGGGGCTTCGCGGCCAAGGCTCCCTCTCCCCGCATCCTCAGGCAATGCGCGGCTGGCGCTCGAAGGTGTGGAACGGCGCCGGCGACGGGACCGTCCACTCGAGCGTCGTCGCGCCCTCACCCCACGGATTGGCGGGCACCCGCTCCTTCGCGGTGAACGTCTTCCACAGCACCACCAGGAACACCAGCGTGGCCACGCCCGCCATCAGCGCGCCCAGCGAGGAGATGAAGTTCCACCCCGCGAAGGCGTCCGGATAGTCGGGGATGCGCCGCGGCATGCCGGCGAGACCGGAGAAGTGCATCGGGAAGAAGGTCAGGTTGACGCCGATGAAGGTCAGCCAGAAGTGCAGCTTCCCGAGATTCTCCGGGTAGGGCTTGCCGGTCATCTTGCCGATCCAGTAGTAGAAGCCGGCGAAGATGCCGAACAGCGCACCCATCGACAGCGTGTAGTGGAAGTGCGCCACCACGTAGTAGGTGTCGTGCAGCGACACGTCCATGCCGGCGTTGGCCAGCACCACGCCGGTGACGCCACCGATGGTGAACAGGATGATCATGCCGATGGCGAAGAGCATCGGCGTGGTGAAGCGAATGGCGCCGCCCCACATGGTGGCGATCCAGCTGAAGATCTTGATGCCGGTCGGCACCGCGATGACCATGGTAGCGGCAGTGAAATATGCCTTCACATCGACGTTCATGCCGACGGTGTACATGTGGTGGGCCCACACGATGAAGCCGATGAAGCCGATCGCCACCATGGCGTAGGCCATGCCGAGGTAGCCGAAGATCGGCTTCCTCGAGAAGGTCGACACCACGTGGCTGATGATGCCGAACGCCGGCAGGATCATGATGTAGACTTCGGGATGCCCGAAGAACCAGAACAGGTGCTGGAACAGCACCGGATCACCGCCGCCGGCCGCATTGAAGAAGTGGGTGCCGAAGTTCCGGTCGAACAGCAGCATGGTGATAGCACCGGCCAGCACCGGCAGGGCCAGGAGCAGCAGGAACGCCGTCACCAAGATCGACCACACGAACAGCGGCATCTTGTGCAAGGTCATCCCCGGCGCGCGCATGTTGAAGATGGTGACGATGAAGTTGATGGCGCCTAGGATCGACCCGGCACCGGCAAGGTGCAGGCTGAAGATCGCGAAGTCCACCGCCGGCGACGGATGACCGAGCGCCGAGGACAGCGGCGGGTAGATGGTCCAGCCGGTGCCCGCGCCGCCGAGGAACAGCGTCAGCACCAGCATCAGACCACCGGCGGCGGTGAGCCAGAAGCTCATGTTGTTCATGCGCGGGAACGCCATGTCCGGCGCGCCGATCATCAGCGGCACGAACCAGTTGCCGAAGCCGCCGATGAGCGCCGGCATGACGAAGAAGAACACCATGATGAGGCCGTGCGCCGTCACCAGGACGTTGAACCAGTGATGGTCCTGGATGAACTGCGTACCCGGCTCCATCAGCTCCAGCCGGAAGGCGATCGACATCGCCAGCCCGACCAGAGCGAAGACGAAGGACAGCACGAGGTAGAGCGTGCCGATGTCCTTGTGGTTGGTGGAGAACAGCCAGCGCCGCAGTCCGCTCGGCGCATGGTGTTCGTGGGCGTGGGCTTCGCTGTGCGCCATGGATCTTCCATCCCTTCCGCGAAAACCTCTGGTCTCAGTTGGCGGCCATCCGTACGGGCGCCTGGTCGGCCCGGGCGAATTCCTCCTGCGCCTGCTTCACCCAGGCGTCGAACTCCTCGCGGTTCACCACCTTCACGGCGATGGGCATGAAGCCGTGACCGTAGCCGCACAATTCCGAGCACTGGCCGTAGAAGGTGCCGGTCTCCCTCGCCTCGATCCACACCTCGTTGAGGCGGCCCGGAATGGCGTCGATCTTCACGCCGAAGGCGGGGACCGTCCAGCTGTGCAGCACGTCGTCCGCCGTGACCTGCAGCTTGATCTTGGTGTTTACCGGGATGACCACGTAGTTGTCCGTCGCCAGCAGGCGCGGCTCGCCCGGCTCGAGCTCATCGTCATGCTTCATGATGGCGTCGAAGGTGAAGTTGCCATGGTCCGGATAGACGTAGGACCAGTACCACTGGTGACCGATCGCCTTGATGCGGAACTCGGTTTCCGGAATGGTGTCCATATAGTAGAGCAGCTTGAACGACGGAATCGAGATGATCACCAGAATGAGGACCGGGATGGCGGTCCAGATCACCTCGAGCGCCGTGTTGTGGGTGCGCCGTGAGGGAACGGGATTCCTGTCCTCGCGGAAGCGCACCACCACATAGCCGATGAGCGCGAAGACCACGAGACAGATGAGGGTGATGATCACCAGCAGCAGGTCGTGGAACTCGGTGATGCGTTCCATCACCGGCGTCACCGCCCGCTGCAGCCCCATCTGCCACGGCTGCGGCACCACGCTCTCGGCCAGCGCGGGGCCGGCCGCGAACATGGCCGCACCTGCGGCAACCAGCGTGCGCCACTTCATGTGCGCGATCCCCCTCTCTCCACCGGATGTCGGGCCCGGACGGGGCGCCCCCTCGCGGGGACGTGAACGTCCTCGATGCGGGTCAAGAGGTACCGGTGCGCCGCGGGTGTGTCGCGAGTGACACGTCGTCGCAGAACAGGACGCACGGCCTAGGCGCTCGGAATATCTTCCTGAAACGTCTTAACTGCGCCTTAACCCGGCGGCGCGAGGATCGCGGGCGTCGATCTCGTCCGGAGCGACGCCATGGCCGAAGCCGCATCCGTCCGTCACGAGGCCGGCCTCCCGCGGCGCGACCGCCTGCCGCCGGGGCTCGCCGCCCTCGTCATCGCCGGCTCTTCCGCCGCTCTCTGGGCCCTGCTGATCGCCGTCGCGCGGGCGGTGCTCTGAGGCGGGAGCCGGACCACGGCGGCACGCCGCATGGCCCGGCGGAGCCATCCGCGCCCCGGTCCGCCCCCGACCGGGTACTCCCGCACGGACAGGCGCACCGGCACGGGTGCGGCCTCGGGAGCCGCCCGGACGCCGGCGGGTTCTGCAACCACGCGCGGCTGCGGGAAAGGCGCTCCCTACCGCCGGGACTTCCGCGATCACCACCCCGTGTCCACGTCCCGAGACCCGCGCGCCGCCGTGCGCCACCCTGACCGTTCGCCGCGCGCTTCACTCGGTGCGGAGCGGAGCGGTCTGCCGGGAGCGGCGGCCCGGCCGCACGGAATGCCTGCGGTCGGGCCTCCGGACGCGATCCGGCCGGGCTCAGCGGGGAGCTTCGGGGCCAGCCCGCCGCGCGTCTTGCGCGAGCTGGCGGCCCAGCCATGCGGCGCCGCGCACCCCGGAGCTGTCGCCGTAGCGTGCCGGCACGAAGCGGGTGACCACGTCGGTGGAGAACACCCACCGCTCCCACAGGGCCGGCACGGCCGCGTAGATCCGGTGCACGTTGGACAGCCCGCCGCCGGCCACGATCACGTCCGGATCCAGCAGGTTGATCACCGACGCCAG
>BEIP01000186.1 GCA_002898955.1 bacterium HR39
ACCCACCCCGTCCCCGTCCCGGTCCAGGCGGTGCGGGTCCGGGGGCAGGACCTTGAAGCCCCGGTGGGGGATGTCCCCGCAGTCCAGGTCCGGGGGCGGTGGAGGGACGCACACCGTGGGGTAGGCGGGGTCGCACCGCCCTTCCTTCTTCGCCCCGGCGTAGCTCCCCGCCGAGGGCGGGGACTTGGGGTCCTTCCGGTACTCCCACGGGGGGACGAAGCTCCCCTGCCATATGCCCCGCTTCGCCGCTTGGGCCTTCCGCTGGGCTTCCAGGTAGACGGCCCCGCCGTACTCCAGGTAGGCGAGCGCCCACCCCTCTTCCACGAGCCAGCGGTTGAGCTCCACGCCCCTCACGGCTCACACCGCCACCACCCTCCCGTAGCGGTCGGCGTCCTTCGGGGCGCAGGCCACGGGGCTCCCTCCGATGAAGTCGGCGAGGGCGAAGGCCGCCCGCCTGCCGCAGGGCCAGGGTCTTCCCTGGGCGTCCAGGCAGGTCTGGCTCGACTCCACGGCGTCTATCCCCCAGAGGCGCACCCTCTGCCCGTGGACCTCCAGGGTGTCCCCGTCCACCGCGCTCGCCCGCCCCACGAGGCTCTGGCCGAATGCGGGGAGGGAGAGGAAGAGGAGGAAGAGGAGGCCGAGGAGGGTGCGCTTGGCGTCTTCCCTCCGCTTCGCCATCTCCTCCAGGGCCTCCTGGTGCCTCCTCTCCCGCTCCCTGTCCACGAGGTAGAGGAGGCCGAGGACCAGGGTTCCGAGAATGGCTTCCACACTCTCCTTCTAGGCGAGGAACCTCTTCTCCCTGGGCGCGAGCCCCTTCGCCTGCAGCTTCTCCCGGGCCTCCTCCAGGAGGAGCCTCCACGCGGCCTCCTCGCCTAGCCTGGCGAGAACCGCCCCTTCCAGGGCCTCCCACGGGAGGCCGTTTTGGGCGTACTCCTCCCAGAGGAGGAGCACGGCGATCTGGAAGGGGGTGAGCCCCTTGCCCAGGAGCCGGAGCACCCGCTCCTCCTCTCCCGGGGAGAAGTCCTTCTCCCTCCCCCCGAGGAGGCGGTAGGGGACCTCCACCAGGGGGTAAGGGCTGGGCCTGCACCTCGCAGACGTACACCGCGTACCAGCATCCGGCGGAGCGCTTGATGGTGAAGGTCTTGGGCACCCCCTCCAGGGGGCGGTGCTGCTTCATCCGCACATGGCCCACCCCCGGAATCTTGACCTTGCCGTTGCCCAGGGGCTTGCCCGGCCCGACCCAGTTCCCATTCCGCCACACCTGGGGGAAGGTGAAGCTGTCCCACCAGCCCCGCCCCCGGAAGCGCGGGTATCCCGCCTTCTCCCCCCGCTTTACGCGGGAGAAGAAACCCTGGAAAGCCCGGTCAAGCCGCTTCAGGGTCTCCTGCAAGACCTGGGCGTACACCTCCCGGTACTCCGGCCTTACCGCCTTGACCTCGCCCAAGAGCCGCATCTGCTCGTACAGCGTGACCGACTTCCTGGCCTTTTTCCAGGCCTCGCGGCGCTCCTGTAAAGCGGCGTTGTACAGTTCCCGCGTCAGGTCCAGGATATGCACCAGGGCTGCTTCCTGGGCTCTTGTGGGGTGCAGGCGGTATACAAAAGCTTTTTTGTGGGTGGTATGCTCTATATGCGTCACCTCCTATCCAGGTGATGCCGGGCTCGGGGTGTTGCAGCACCGCCGGGCCGTTTCTGTTCCAAGTATACAACCCCTGCGGGGTTGGTGGAAGGGGTCCATGTACCCCCGCATTGAAGATGCGGGGCACTATAGCCCCTTCCACACCATCCCCTTCCCTGTAGAGAGGGTCGGAGGTTAGCGGTCTTTTTTCACCTTCCGGGCCACGGCGGGGAGGTCTTCCTCCGTGAGCCCCGCCTCCAGGAGCAGGTCCCGGTTCACGAGGACGGCGGGCACCCACCGGAGGACGGGGCGGGCCTTCGCGGGGTCCTTCCGGGCCCCCTCCCCCACCCAGTAGAGGTGCCAGTGGGCCCGGCGCACGTGGGGGGCCACCCGCTTCCCCGTGGGGGCGGAAGGAACTTCCTCCCCCCTCTCCCGGGCGAGGCGGATGGCTTTCCCCCACCGCCACCCCGTGGGGAGGACGAGGGGGGTCTCCGGGGGAAAGACCTTCCTCTCCCCCCCCTTCACCCTGACCTGGGGGGCCGGGGGCCTCGGGCTGAGGCCGCCCAGGTCCGGGGCCTCCTGGCAGAGGTAGAGGGTGAGGGAGAGGAGTTCTTGTGCGATCCGCTCGTAGCCCTCCTGGATGTCGGGGGAGACTTCCAGCTCGCTCAAGCCTAGGGGCTCGCCTTCGGCCAGGGAGCGGGCTAAGGTGCGCTCCACCGCCTTTTCCAAGTCGGGAGAGTCTAGGTCGAGCACGAGGCTGGCGAAGGTGTACCCCTCCTCCGCTAGCACGTGGATCAGGAAGCGAGCCTCGAGGTGGGGGGAAACGTTCTGGTCCTGGTCGAGGCTCACGTGGAAGCCTTTCACCTCGGGCCAGGAGGGGAGGCCTTCGGGGAGGAGGACCAGGGGAGCGGGCTCAGGAAGGCGGAAGAGAAGGTCCACGGGGAGCTTGGTGATGGGGGTAGCGGCCACCTCCCGGGCGAGGTCAGGGTCGTAGAGGTAGGCTCCCTTGGTAAGCCGCCACAGTCCGAGGGCGTGAAGGAGTACTCCGAGCCTGACGAAGTCCGCCAGTGAGGGAGTCCACGCTCCCTGTCGGCGCATCGCCTGGTAGACGGCCTCCAGGGGGACTATCCCTTCAGGAGCTCCCGGGTAGCCCTCGTGGTAAAGACGGGCGATGTCGTTCAGCACCGCCCGCTGAGCGGGGTCTTTGTGGGCCTCCCGGAGGAGCCTGAGGGCGGCCTCGAGGGCGGGGTGGGGGGGGTCTTGGCGATCCACGATCCTAGTGCCTTTCAGCCTGTGTCATGGGTCTAGGGAAGAAAGCCTACCTGTCCTCCAGAAGCGCCTTTAGGAGCTCCGGCACCATGGGCTCCTCGGCGAGGCTCCACTCTCCCCTCTCCCGGCCCCACTCCAGGAGGGCCTCGAGGGTGGGCCGCTCGGAGTGGCGCTCCCGGAAGGAGCGGGGGGCCTCGTTCCGGTACCAGGTCCGGTAGCGGGCGAGGAGGTACTGGAGGCGGTCCAGGAGGGGGCGGGGAGCTGGCTCGTCCTCCCCGGGGGAGGGCTCCGCCTCCCCCCACCGCCACGCTTCCCGGACCCACTCTCCCCTCTCGGGGAGGTAGCGGTCCACCTCCAAAAGCCACCCCCCCTCCCCGAGGTGGAGGACCGCCCGGTCGCCGCCCCAGAGGCGGACCCCCCGGTGGCGCTCCAGGAACCACACCACCTTCCAGACCACCTTCCTCAGGGCCCCGGAGAGGCCCAGCTCCTCCCAGTCCGCCCCCTGCCCGTCCGGCCCCCAGGCCCGGTGGGTGTGCCCCTCCCCGGGGTAGCCGGGGCCGCGGACCTCCACTCCCCGGACCCTTCCCGGGTAGAGCTCCCGGGGCACCTCCAGGGCCCAGGAAGCGTGCACCCGGTGTTCCTTCGCCATCCCTTCCATTCTCTCCTCCTTTTCGCCTTCAGAGGAGCCCCAGGCTCCTCCAGGCCTCCTCGCCCCCGCCTCCTCCCTCGAGGTAGCGCCCCACGGCGTCCACCAGGGCGAAGGCCTCCGCGAGCTCGAGGCTTTCCACCTTCTTCCGGAAGGCCTCGCACTCCTCGGGGGAGAGTCCCGTCATGCCGCAGAGGTCCTCCAGCTCCACCGACTCTTCCACCGCCTCCGGGGCCAGGTAGAGGAGGTCCGGGACCTCCACCAGGGCCATGGACTGCAGGGCGTAGGCCAGGGCCGAAAGCTCCCTCGAGGTGAAGCGCCCCCTCAGGCCCCTCAGGGCGGCCTCCAGGAGGGCGTAGTACCTGCCGAGGTCCCGGGTGGCCACCGCCGTGGGGCCCATCTCCTCCGTGACGCGGAGGAGGAGGTCCCGCCCTGGGCGGCGGTGGGGAGGGAGGGTGGCGCCCACGCGGAGGTACTCCTCGTTCTTTCTCCCGCTCTTCTTCATGGGTCCCTCCTGCTACCTAGTGTAGCACTAGGAACCCCCCTTTCTCGAGGGCCACTCCTTGGGGGGCGGTGGAGGCTCCCTCTGGGGTCCTGGGTGCTACAATGGGGTGCAAGGGAAACGCCCGGCCCCGGGCGTGGAAGGTCCGCAAGGGCCAGGGGTCCCCGGTCCTGCCCCGGGAGAGGTTCCTCCTCCGGGGGCGCGGACCCGGGGAGAGGAAGGCCAGGCCTCCCCTGGCGGGGGGAGGCGTGGAGGGGGATATGAAGGTGAAGGTTGACCCCGCGCTTGGGCGCGGGGTCATCGTTACGATCCCCGCCGCAGCGGTGCGGTGGGAGCCTCGCCTTTTTGGCGAGGCCTCCCGCTTCGCCGATCTCGTACTTCTCGGAAGGGAGTACGGGGTTGCGGCGGGGGACTTGCTCGCCGCCTGGCGGGCGGCCGACAGGCTGGCGGAGCTCCGGGCGGAGCTCC
>BEIP01000187.1 GCA_002898955.1 bacterium HR39
CGGGCGAGCGAGCGGCGGGTGACCATCGACGAGATCCAGCGGGCGGTGGTGGAGCACTTCGGGCTGAAGATGAGCGACATGGCCTCGCCGCGCCGGGCCCGCGCCGTGGCGCGCCCGCGCCAGATCGCCATGTACCTGTGCAAGCAGCTCACCACCCGGTCGCTGCCGGAGATCGGCCGCAAGTTCGGCGGGCGCGACCACACCACCGTGATGCACGCGATCCGCACCATCGAGCGGCTCAGGGAGGAGGATCCGCAGCTGCGCGACGATCTGGAGGCGCTGCTGCGGCGTCTGCAGGGATGAGCCGCACGCGGATGGTGTGACTCCGGGAGAAATCTGCTAGCGTTCGCGCCCCGGCGGAGCCG
This sequence comes from bacterium HR39, assembly GCA_002898955.1. Lineage (GTDB taxonomy): Bacteria > Pseudomonadota > Alphaproteobacteria > Geminicoccales > Geminicoccaceae > HRBIN39. The sequence goes on from BEIP01000187.1 coordinate 366, forward strand.
GGCCCGCGCGGGCCCTCCCCCGCCGGGGCGGACCGCGCAACCGGGAAAGCGAGCAGGCGATGAGGCTCCGCATCGAGCGCAGCGCACTCCTGAAGTCCCTCGCCCACGTCCAGAACGTCGTCGAGCGGCGCACCACCGTTCCCATCCTCGCCAACGTCAAGCTGGACGCGGCGGACGGCGAGCTGGCGCTCACCGCCACCGACCTCGACGTGGCGCTGACCACCAGCGAACCGGCCGAGGTGGAGCGGCCGGGCGCCACCACCGTGCCGGCCCAGCTCTTCTCGGAGCTGGTGCGCAAGCTGCCCGAGGGGGCGGAGCTGCTGCTCGAGCGCGCCGGCGGCGACGCGCCGCTGCGGGTCGAGGCCGGACGCTTCCACGGCGAGCTGCCCACCCTGCCGGCCGAAGAATTCCCGGTCTTCGGGGAGGAGGCCTTCGACGTCGCCTTCACCATCCCCGCCGCCGACCTGCTGCGGCTGTTCGACAAGGTGCGCTTCGCCATCTCCACCGAGGAGACGCGCTACTACCTGAACGGCGTCCACCTGCATCCGCTGGTGGAGGGCGCCACCTCGGTGCTGCGCGGGGTCGCCACCGACGGCCACCGCCTCGCGCGGGTGGAGGTGCCGCTGCCGGAAGGCGCCGCGGCCATGCCCGGCATCATCGTGCCGCGCAAGACGGTGGGCGAGGTGCTGAAGCTGGTGGCCGAGAGCGCCGACGGCGTGGAGGTGGCCGTCTCCACCAGCCGCATCCGCTTCGCCGTCGCCCGGCGCACCCTGGTCTCGCGGCTGATCGACGGCCAGTTCCCGGACTACGAGCGGGTCATTCCCAAGAACAACGACCGCATCGCCCGGCTCGAGACCCGGAGCTTCGCCGAAGCCGTCGACCGCGTCAGCACGATCTCGACCGAGCGTTTCCGCGCCGTCAAGCTGCGCTTCGAAGGATCGACCGCCGTCGTCTCGGCGGTGAGTCCCGAGACCGGCCGTGCCTACGAGGAGCTGGACGTCGAGTACGAGGGCTCGCCGCTGGAAATCGGCTTCAACGCGCGCTACATTTTGGACATCCTCGGCGAGATCGAGGGCGAGCGGTTGCGCATGGAGATGACCTCCCCTGCCGCACCGGCCCTGCTGCGTGATCCCGCCGATCCGGGACTGCTCTTCGTGCTGATGCCGATGCGGGTTTGATGGCCACCGGAGCCCCGATCACCGCCGGGACCGCCACCGTCCGCCGCTGTCTCGCCGTCCGACGGCTCGAACTCGGAGACTTCCGCAACCACCCGCGGCTGCTCCTCGAGGCCGGGCCGCAGCCGGTGGTGCTGTGGGGACCGAACGGGGCCGGCAAGACCAACATCCTCGAAGCCCTCTCCCTGCTGGTGCCGGGGCGGGGCCTGCGCGGCGCGTCTCTCGCCGAGATGGACCGGGAGGGGGCACCCGGCGGCTTCCTCGTCCGGGCGCGGCTGGATGCCGCCGACGGGCCGCACGAGGTCGAGGTGCGCCACCGCCGCGGCGAGGGGCGCGAGATCGTGCTGGACGGCCACCGCCTGCGCGGCAGCGCCGGGCTCGCCGACCGCGGCGTGGCGGTGTGGCTCACCCCGGCCATGGACCGGCTGTTCGTCGAGGCGCCGGCCGCCCGCCGCCGCTTCCTCGACCGGCTCACCCTCGAGGTGGATCCGACCCACGCCGGCCGCGTCGCCGCCTTCGAGCGCCTCGCCCGCGAGCGTCTGGCGGTGCTGCGCGGGCCGCGTCCGGATCCGGCGTGGCTCGCCGCCCTCGAGCGGCGCATGGCGGAGCTGGCGGTGGCCATCCTCGCGGCCCGCCGCCAGGCGCTGGAGGGACTGCGACGCGAACTCGCCCGGCCGGTGATGGGTTTTCCGGCCCTGGAACTGCGCGTCGAGGGCGAGCTCGAGCGGCGGGTCGAGGGTCGCTCGGCGCTGGAAGCGGAGGAGCTGTGCCGGCAGGCGCTGGCCGCCCTGCGCCGGCGGGACGCCGAGCACGGCACCACCGCGCTGGGACCGCACCGCAGCGATCTGCGGGTCACGGCCCTCGACTGCGGCGAGGATGCGGCGCGCGCCTCCAGCGGCCGCCAGAAGGCCATGCTCTGCGCCATCCTCCTGGCCCAGATCCGCCTGCGCCACGCCTGGCACGGCGATCTGCCGCTGGTGCTGGTGGACGAGCCGGCCACCCATCTCGACGCCGGGCGGCGGGCGCGCCTGTTCGGGGCGATCGCCGAGCTCGGCTGCCAGGCCTGGCTCACGGGAACCGACCGCGAGATCTTCGCCCCGCTCGAAAAGCGGGCCCTTTTCCTGCGTGTGGACGGAGCGAGAGTGGAACGCACATGAACGACATCCGTGCCGAACGCGCCGGCGAACGCTACGACGCCAGCGCCATCCAGGTCCTCGAGGGTCTCGAGGCGGTGCGCCGGCGTCCCGGCATGTACATCGGCGACACCGACGACGGCTCCGGCCTCCACCACATGGTCTTCGAGGTGGTGGACAATGCCGTGGACGAGGCGCTCGCCGGCTACGCCACCCGGGTCGAGCTCACCCTCAATCCCGACGGCTCGGTGACGGTGACCGACGACGGCCGCGGCATCCCCGTCGACATCCACGGGGAGTACGGGGTCCCGGCCCTCGAGCTGATCATGACCCGCCTGCACGCCGGCGGCAAGTTCGACCACAACGCCTACAAGGTCTCGGGCGGCCTGCACGGCGTCGGCGTGTCGGTGGTCAACGCCCTCTCCGACTGGCTCGAGGTGCGGGTGTGGCGCGACGGCCGCGAATGGTTCATGCGCTTCGAGGACGGCGGCCGCGTGGCGGTGCCGCTCACCGACCGCGGCCCGGCCGGGGGACGCCGCGGCACCCAGGTCACCTTCCAGCCCTCCATCGAGGTGTTCTCCAGCACCGAATTCCGCCGCGAGGTGCTGGAACACCGCCTGCGCGAGCTGGCCTTCCTCAACCCCGGGCTCCTCGTCGTGCTGCGCGATCTGCGCACCGACCCGCCGTGGGAGCAGACCTTCCACTACGAGGGCGGGCTCGAGGCCTTCGTCCGCTGGGTCGACCGCGCCAAGACCCCGCTGTTCCAGCCGCCGGTCTCCATCTCGGGCGAGCGCGACGGCATCTTCGTCTCCTGCGCCCTCGAGTGGACCGACAGCTATCACGAGACCTGCCTGTGCTTCACCAACAACATCCCCCAGCGTGACGGCGGCACCCACCTGCAGGGCTTCCGCGCGGCGCTGACCCGCACCCTCAACCGCTACGCCGAGGAGAGCGGCATCCTCAAGCGCGAGAAGGTGCAGCTCTCGGGCGAGGACATGCGCGAGGGCCTCACCTGCGTGCTCGCGGTGAAGATGCCCGACCCCAAGTTCTCCTCCCAGACCAAGGACAAGCTGGTCTCCTCGGAGGTGACCCCGGTCGTCCAGAGCGTGGTGTCGGAGGGGCTGCAGCGCTGGTTCGAGGAGCACCCGCAGCAGGCGAAGCTGGTGCTGGCCAAGGTGGTGGAGGCGGCGCGCGCCCGCGAGGCGGCCCGCCGCGCCCGCGAGCTCACCCGCCGCAAGACGCCCCTCGACGTCGCCAATCTCCCCGGCAAGCTGGCCGACTGTCAGGAGAAGGACCCGCGCAGGGCCGAGCTCTTCATCGTCGAGGGCGACTCGGCCGGCGGTTCGGCCAAGCAGGGGCGCGATCGCAGCTTCCAGGCCATCCTGCCGCTGCGGGGCAAGATCCTCAACGTCGAGCGCGCGCGGCTCGATCGGGTGCTCTCCAGCCAGGAGATCGGCACGCTGATCAGCGCGCTGGGCACCGGCATCCGCGACGAGTTCGACATCGAGAAGCTGCGCTACCACCGCATCGTCATCATGACGGACGCCGACGTGGACGGCGCCCACATCCGCACGCTGCTCCTGACCTTCTTCTACCGGCACCTGCCGGAGATCATCGAGCGCGGTTACCTCTACATCGCCCAGCCGCCGCTCTACCGGGTCAAGCGCGGCAACCGCGAGCAGTACCTCAAGGACGACCAGGCCCTCGAGGACTTCCTGGTCGACGCCGCGCTCGAGGGGACGAAGCTCGCCGTGGGCGACGCGCGGGTGCTGGAGGGCGAGGAGCTCGCCGCCCTCGTGGGTCGGGCGCGGCGC
>BEIP01000188.1 GCA_002898955.1 bacterium HR39
TTCGCCCGTCTCCATCGGCGCGGAGCCTCCGATGCTCCGGAACCGCGCCGATCATGCGGGCAGGAAGTGAAGGTCCGGTTTACGCGCGCGCGAGACGCATGGCGTTGCCCACCACCGTGAGCGAGCTCGAGCTCATGGCGATGGCGGCGACCAGCGGAGTGACGAGGCCGGCCATGGCCAGCGGCACCGCCACGGCGTTGTAGGCGAAGGCGAGGGCGAGGTTCTGCACCACGAGCCGCTCGGCCCGCCGGGCGACGTCCAGCACCTCCACCACCGGGGCGAGCAGCCGCCCCTGGAACACGGCATCCGCGGCCGTGCGGCTGATGTCCACGGCACTGGCCGGCGAGATGGAGGCGTGGGCGGCCGCGAGCGCCGGCGCGTCGTTGAGGCCGTCGCCCACCATCAGCACCCGTCGTCCCGCCGCCCGCAGTGCCTCGAGCTCGCGCACCTTGTCGTCCGGGCGCAGCTCCGCCTTCCAGTCGCCGATGCCGGTCTCGCGCGCGATCCGCTCCACGGCCGGCCCGCGATCGCCCGAGAGCAGCAGCACCGCGAGCCCGCGCCGGCGCAGCTCCGCCACCACCGTGGCCGCGTCGGGACGCGGGCGGTCGGTGAAGGGGATGCGGAAGGGAGTGATGCCGGGTGCGGAGAACCACAGCTCCGGACCGTCGGCGGGGCCGGGATCGGGAGCCCCGGGTGCGGCGAAGGCGCGCCGGCCGAGGCGCATCTCGCCTTCGGGCGTGACGAGTCTCAGACCCTCCCCCGGCACCTCCTCGACCCCCTCGGCGGGGGGCACGTGGGGGAAGGCGGCGGCCAGTGCCCGGGCGAGGGGATGGCGCGAGGCGTGGGCGAGCGAGGCGGCGGTGCGCAGCGCGGGCTCGGGCAGGCCGGCGAGCCGCGGGGTCGGGCGGTCCTCGGTGAGGGTGCCGGTCTTGTCGAAGACCACCGTGTCGACCCGCGCGAAGCGCTCGAGGGCGGTGGCGCTCTTGAGCAGCACTCCGCGCTGCAGCAGCCGCCCGCTCGCGATGACCTGCACCGCCGGCACGGCGAGGCCGAGGGCGCAGGGACAGGTGATGATCAGTACCGAGGTGGCGATCAGCAGCGCCTGCTGCCAGTCGACCCCGCCCAGAAGCCACCAGCCGGCGAAGGCCAGCGCCGCCAGGGTGTGGACGGCGGGGGCGTACCAGCCGGCGATGCGGTCGGCCAGCGCCACATGGCGACCGCGCCGCTGTTCGGCCGCCTCCATCAGCCGCACGATCTCGGCGAGCAGCGTGTCCTCGCCCACGGCGTCCACCCGCACCCGAAGCGGCGCTTCGAGGTTGACGGTGCCGGCGAAGACCCGTTCGCCCGGTGCCACCCGCCGCGGCACCGTCTCGCCGGTGATGGCCGAGGTGTCGACGGAGCCGGTGCCGGCCTCCACCGTGCCGTCCGCGGGGATGCGCTCGCCGGCGGCCACGAGTGCCACATCGCCCGGACGCACCTCCTCGGGCCGCACGCTGCGGGTGGTGCCGTCGGGCAGCAGCAGGGTCACCGGCGTGCGGGTGAGGGCCACCAGCCGCTCCACGGCGCTGCGGGCCACGCCGCGGGCACGGCGGTCGAGATAGCGGCCGATCAGCAGGAAGAAGAGCAGGGTGAGGGCCGAATCGAACCACACGTGCGGCCCGCCGGTCACGGTGGCGTGCAGGCTCACGAGCGGCGTGATCAGGACGGCGAGCGAGATCGGGACGTCCATGTTGGTGTGGCCGGCCGACAGCGCCGAGAGCGCCGAGCGGAAGAAGGGGCGACCGGCGTGGAAGATGGCCGGGAAGGCGATCAGCGCCTCGATCCAGTGGAACAGCGCCCGGGTGGCGGGACCCATGTCGCCGCTCGCCTGGCCGGCCCAGTCGGAGACGGCGAGCAGCATGACGTTGCCGGCGGCGAAGCCCGCCACCGCCAGCGCCCGCAGCAGCTCCTTCTCCTCCCGTGCCTCGCCTTCGGTCAGCCGCTCGGGATCGTAGGGCACGGCCCCGTAGCCGAGCCGCACCACCCGCTCCACGAAGGCCCGGGCCCGCTCGGCCGGCCCGCGCCAGCGCACCACCAGCCGCCGGGTGGTGAGGTTGACCCGCGCGCTCTCCACGTCCGGTTCGCCCTGGAGCGCCCGCTCGATGCGTCGCACGCAGCCGCCGCAGTGGACGCCCTCCACCATGAGGTGGAGCACGCGGCTGCCGTCCGCCTCGCTGCGTACGAAGGGCAGGGGATCGACGGCCGGTGCGGACGTCGCCCCGGATGCGGGCAGTTCGCAGACCGGCGCGCTCATCCCTTGCCGCCCTCCGCTGCCGGGCCAAGGAAGAAGCGCCGCCGCTCCACCACGCGCTCCCCGCCGCGGCGCACCCGCACGTGCACGTCCCACTGGCCGAACAGCGGCAGGGCGAAGGCGGCGGCATAGGTGCCCTCGCCGCGCGGGCCGAGGGTGAGGCCGAAGTCGTGTCCCTCGCTGGTGGGCCGCAGGAAGCGCGCCACCACCTCGGCCCCCTCCACCGGCCGCCCCTCGCGGTCGCGCACGCGCACCACCAGCCGGCCGTGGCCGTCCGCCGCCACGTCGGCCGCCACGTCCACCGCCCAGCCGAGGGCGCGCTCGCGTTCGGCCTCCTCCAGCAGGCGGTTGTATTCGAGACCGGTGCGGTAGTACTGGGGATCGACGACGCCGGTGAAGGTCCCGATCGCCACCCACACCATGACGCCGTTGACGGCCAGCACCACGAGGAACAGGCCGACGAAGGTCCAGGGTATCCACCAGCCGGGACGGCGCGCCGTCATGACCGCAACCCTCCTCGCCCTCAGCGTCCGGGCCCGCGGAAGACGCTCCCGGCTTCGTAGGTGCGTCCGCTCGCCCGGTCGACCAGCACGAAGGTGATCTCGTGCTCGCGCAGACGGGCCAGCCCGGGCGGCACGGTGACGAAGACCCGGTGCTCGCCGACGCCGTCGGGCGGGGCGTCCAGCGCCACCTTCTCTCCCTCGACGCGTTGCGGACCCGCGAGGGTCAGGGTGTAGCCGTCGAGCCCCTCGAGGCCGAGCTCGAAGACGCGCTCCTCGCGGCGCTTGTTGAGGATCTTCACGGTGTAGCCGTTGCGCACGCTGCCGTCCGACAGCCGCACGAACAGCGGGTTGCGGTCGTGCAGCACGTTCACTTCCACGTCGGTGCGCAGCACCAGCGCCGCCAGCATGAGCGAGCCCACCACCGCCAGCACCGAGGCGTAGAGGACGGTGCGCGGGCGGATCGGGCGGTATTCGGGCGGCAGACCGCGCTCGCGTTGCTCGATGTTGCGCTCGGAATCGTAGGTGATGAGCCAGCGCGGGCGGCCGATCCGGTCCATGACGTCGTTGCAGGCGTCGATGCACAGCGCGCAGCCGATGCACTCGAGCTGGAAGCCGTCGCGGATGTCGATGCCCATGGGGCAGACGGCGACGCACTGCCTGCAGTCGATGCAGTCACCCCGTGTGCTCCAGTCCTGGCCCTTGCGGTAAGGGCCGCGCGGCTCGCCGCGCCAGCGCTCGTAGGTGACGGCGAGGGTGTCCTCGTCCACGAGCGAGCCCTGGATGCGGGGCCACGGGCACATGTAGATGCAGACCTGCTCGCGGGCGATGCCGGCCAGCACGTAGGTGGTGGTGGTGAACAGGCCGAAGAAGAAGTACTGGGTGAAGCTGGCGTTGCCCGTCACCAGGTCCACCGCCAGGGTCGGCGCGTCGTTGAAGTACATGATCCATGCGCCGCCGGTGGCCATGGCGACGAGGATCCACACCACGTGCTTGACGAACTTGATGCGGAACTTGCGCAACGACCAAGGCTGGCGGTCGAGGCGCATGCGCTCGCCCCGGTCGCCCTCGATCCAGCGCTCCACCAGGAGGTAGAGGTCGGTCCACACCGTCTGCGGGCAGAAGAAGCCGCACCACACCCGGCCGAACAGAGCGGTGACGAGGAACAGGCCGAAGGCCCCCATCACCAGCAGGCCGGTGAGGAAGTAGATTTCATCCGGCCAGATCTCGATGCCGAAGAAGTAGATCCGGCGGGTGATGAAATCGGCCAGCACCGCCTGATCCGGCACTCCGGGCCCGCGGTCCCAGCGGATCCACGGCACGATGTAGTAGATGCCGAGCAGCGTGATGAGGATGGCCCATTTGAGGCGACGGAAGGTGCCGTCGACCGCCTTGGGATAGACCTTGATCCGGCCTGCGTAGAGTGGCGTTTCCTTCTGCTCGCGCCGGGAGAGAACCTCCTCGCGCTGGACGGCGGCCGCTTCGTTCATGCCCTCGACTCCGCCCGTGGCCCGCGCCACCTCCTTCCCGCGAAGCAGGGAGCGCGGCCTTGACGCATGTCAAGCTCCCTGCCGGAAGTATGAGAAAGGTTGCATGTTGCAACGCGGCGCGAGCGCGCAGCGGCCGCGCCGCACGGCGGGAGGAGGGGCGATGTCGCGGATGCGGGAGACG
>BEIP01000189.1 GCA_002898955.1 bacterium HR39
GCCGAGCTGGCCGCGCTGCTGCTCGCAGCTGCCCGGGAGACGGCCGGGGAAGCGCGGCTTTCGCTCCATGCCGGCTTCGATCCCGTGGCCGCGCTGGCCACGGGCGCGCCCGTGCAGCTCGAGCGTGCCTTCGATCATGCCGCCGGGCTGGTGGAGGCCTCGGCCGGAGCCGAGCCGGGGCGGGCACTCGCGGCGGACGGACGCATCTGGCACGACGCGGGGGCCACCACCGGCCAGATGCTGGCGCTGATGCTCGCGGATCTCGCCGAGATCCTGCGCCGGCTCGACGCCCGCGGGGTGCCCCCTGCCCGCACCCTCGCCTCGACGGACCTGCGGGTCGCGGTGGACGCCGACATCTTCACCAACATCGCGGCGCTTCGCGCGCTGCGGCGGCTGTTCGCGAGCCTCGCCGCCGCGGCGGGCGTGCCGGACGTCCGCCCGCTCATCCACGCCTTCACCGCCGAGCGCATGTACACCCGCTACGATCCCTGGACGAACATGCTGCGCGCCACGGCCGCCACGCTCGCGGCGGTGACGGGCGGCGCCGGGGTGATCACGGTGCTGCCCTTCGACCACGCCTTGGGGCTGCCGGACCGCCTCTCGCGGCGCATCGCCCGCGACACCCAGCTCATCGCCCGGCTCGAGTCCAACCTGCACCGGGTGATCGATCCCGCCGGCGGGGCGCCCTATGTGAAGCATCTGGCCGACGGGCTCGCGCGCCGGGCCTGGGAGCTGTTCCGGGAGATCGAGGCCACGGGCGGGCTGGTGGCGGCGCTGGAGCGGGGCCACGTGCAGGAGATGCTGGCCCGCTCCCGCGAAGAGCGCGAGCGGCGCATCCGCACCCGCGAAGAGCTGCTGGTGGGCGTGGCCGACTTCCCCGACCTCGCCGAGCGCCGCCCGCAGCCGCGCACGCCCGACCTCGCCGCCCTGCGGGCGCGCGCGCAAGAGGCTGTGGCGCGGGCCGAGGACCTGCCCGGAGACTTCGCGGGCCTGCTGGCACGCGCCGCGGCCGGTGCCACCTTCCGCCACACCGGTCCGGATCCGCAGGTGGCGCCGCTTCCCCGCGTGCGCCTCGCCGAGCCCTTCGAGCGGCTGCGGGATCTGGCGGAGGTGCGCCGGCAGCGGGGTGCGGAGGTGCCGGAAGCGGCGGTCTTCGGCATCGGCCGGCCGCGCGACTACGTGGACCGCTCGGGCTTCGCGAAGAACCTGTTCGAGGCCGGCGGCTTTCCGGCGCGGGAGATCGCGCCGGTGGCAGGTCCGGAAGAGGCGGCGCGGGCCCTGCGCGAGGGCGGCTTCGCCATCGCGGCCCTCGCGGGTGCGGACGAGGCGCTGGAGCGGGAGGGGGCGGCCTTCGCCGCGGCGCTGCGCGGGGCCGGTGCCCGCCGCGTCTTCCTCGTCGGCCGGCCGGCCGTGGTGCCGGAGGGGCTGGACGGTGTACTGAGGCGCGGCATCGACGTGGTGGCGCTGCTTGAGGACCTGTGGCGGGCCTTCGGTGAGGAGGTGGCGGCATGAGCGGACTGGACTTCACCAACGCGTCGCTGCTGCCGGCGGAAGCCGCGGAAGAGGAGGCCCGCTGGCGCGCGGCCTTCGCCCGCGAGCGCGGGATGCCGCCGGAGGAGGCGGTGCTGGTCACGCCGGAGGGGATCGGGCTGCGGCCGCTCTACTTCGAGCGGGAGCTCGAAGGTCTCGACTTCGTGGATTCGCCCCCCGGCGCGCCGCCCTACGTGCGCGGACCCTATCCCACCATGTACGTCACGCGGCCGTGGACGATCCGCCAGTATGCGGGCTTCTCCACCGCCGAGGAGAGCAACGCCTTCTACCGCAGGGCCCTGGCGGCGGGCCAGCAGGGGCTTTCGGTGGCCTTCGATCTCGCCACCCACCGCGGCTACGACAGCGACCACCCGCGGGTGGTGGCCGACGTGGGCATGGCCGGCGTGGCCATCGACTCGATCCTCGACATGGAGCAGCTCTTCGAGGGCATTCCCCTCGATCGGGTCAGCGTCTCCATGACCATGAACGGGGCCGTGCTGCCCGTCATGGCCCTCTACATCGTCGCGGCGGAGCGGCAGGGGGTGCCGCCGGAGAAGCTCACCGGCACCATCCAGAACGACATCCTCAAGGAGTTCATGGTCCGCAACACCTACATCTTCCCGCCGCGCCCGTCGATGCGCATCGTGGCGGACATCTTCGCCTACTGCGCGAGGCACATGCCCAAGTTCAACGTCATCAGCGTCTCCGGCTACCACATGCAGGAGGCGGGCGCCACGGCGGACCTCGAGCTCGCCTACACCTTGGCCGACGGCATCGAGTACGTGCGCACCGGCATCGCGGCCGGGCTGGACGTGGACTCCTTCGCGCCGCGCATCTCCTTCTTCTTCGCCATCGGCATGAACTACTTCATGGAGGTGGCGAAGCTGCGCGCCGCCCGGCTGCTGTGGTACGAGCTGATGCAGCCGTTCGCGCCGAAGGACCCGCGCTCGGCCGTCCTCCGCACCCACTGCCAGACCTCGGGCTGGTCGCTGACCGCGCGCGACGTCTTCAACAACGTGGTGCGCACCTGCATCGAGGCGCTGGCCGCCACCCACGGCGGCACCCAGTCGCTGCACACCAACGCCTACGACGAGGCGCTGGCGCTGCCCTCGGAGTTCTCGGCGCGCATCGCCCGCAACACCCAGCTCTTCATCCAGCACGAGACCGGCATCCGCCGCACCGTGGACCCGTGGGGCGGCTCCGCCTTCGTCGAGCGTCTCACCCACGAGCTGGCCGAGAAGGCGCGCGCCCACATCCGCGAGATCGAGGAGCTCGGCGGCATGCTGGCGGCCATCGAGCAGGGGCTGCCCAAGCTGCGCATCGAGGAGGCGGCGGCCCGCACCCAGGCGCGCATCGATTCGGGCCGCCAGCCCATCGTCGGCGTCAACGTCTTCCGCCTCGACGAGCCGGAAGAGGTGGAGGTGCTCAGGATCGACAACCGCGAGGTGCGCGCGAGGCAGCTCGAGAAGCTCGCCCGCCTCAGGGCGACGCGCGATCCCGAGCGGGTGCGCGCCGCGCTGGAGGCCCTCACCCGCTGCGCCGAGACCGGCGAGGGCAATCTCCTGGAACTGTCGGTGGAGGCGGCGCGGGCCGGGGCCACGGTGGGCGAGATGACCGAGGCGCTCGAGAAGGTGTTCGGCCGCCACGTGCCGGAGATCCGGGCGGTGAGCGGCGTCTACGCGCGGGAGGCCGGAGCCGTGTCCAGCATCGAGCGGGCGCGCCGCATGGTGGAGGCCTTCGCGAGGGAGGAGGGGCGCCGGCCGCGCATCCTCGTGGCCAAGCTCGGCCAGGACGGCCACGACCGCGGCCAGAAGGTGATCGCCACCGCCTTCGCCGATCTCGGCTTCGACGTGGACATCGGTCCGCTGTTCCAGACGCCGGAGGAGGTGGCGCGCCAGGCGGTGGACAACGACGTCCACATCGTCGGCGTCTCGACGCTGGCCGGCGGGCATCTGGTGCTGGTGCCGCGGCTGATCGAGGAGCTGCGCCGGCTGGGACGGCCCGACATCCTCGTGGTGGTGGGCGGGGTGATCCCGCCGCAGGACCACGACGCGCTGCGCGAGGCCGGGGTGGCGGCCATCTTCCCGCCCGGCACGGTGATCGCCGAGGCGGCCATCGAACTGCTGGAGCGGCTCTCGCGCGAGCTCGGCCTGCGGCTGCAGGCGGCGGAGTGATCAGGCCCGCCCCGTCGCATCCAGCGCCCGCAGCTCCCCTCGGAGAGCGTCCGCATCCACGAGCGGCATCCCGCACACCGGCCCGCGGCAGATCACGGCGCCGACCTCCGGAGCGCTAGGCTCCGCGCCCCGTTTCACGTGAAACACCTGCGCCGGATAGGGCGCGCAGCGCTCCGCCACGGCGAGCAGCTCCATGGCCGCGCCACCCTCGCCGAAAATCCGCACCTGCACCGGCTCGCGCACGAACATGAAGGAGGCGAGGAGGGTGGCGTGGGCGAGGGGTGCGCGCCGGGCATCGCCGCCGTAGCGCCGCAGGACCGACTCGGCCTCGCCGGCGAGCCACCGCGGGGCATCCGCGAGCAGCGCGCGGCGCGCGAGCACCTCCGGGAGCAGCCCCACCCCCGCCGGCACCGGCCCGTCGGCGGCGCCGCGCAGCGCCACCGGCAGCTCGCGCGAGTCCCTCGGCGTCTGGCGCCAGGCGCCGTCGTCCTCGCGAAAACGCGCCCGGGCCCGCTCCAGCCAGGCGTCGCAGCGGGAGAGCGGTTCGGGATCGCCCGTGGCCTCGTGCAGGGCCAGGGCGGCGCGGGCCATGTGGACGTAGTCGTCCAGCAGCTCGTGGGCGCTGCGCACGCCATCGCGCACCGCGTGGTGGAGCAGCTCGCCCTGCGACAGCGCCGCCACGGCGTCGGCGAAGATCCGCGCGGCCTCGGCGATCCACTCCGGGCG
>BEIP01000190.1 GCA_002898955.1 bacterium HR39
GAGGGAAGATGGCATGTTCGTGACACGACGTGGACTGTTCGCCGCGGCGCTCGCCTGCGGCCTGGCCCTGCCGGCGGCGGCGCAGGAGGACTTCCCCTGCCGCGCCATCGAGGGCGTGATCCAGTGGGGCGCCGGCGGCTCCACCGACCGCGTCTCGCGGGCGGTCACGCCGCTGGTCGAACCGCACCTCGGCAAGGAGATCGTGCTGGTCAACAAGCCGGGCGGCAGTGGCGTGATCGCCATGCAGTACGTGCTCTCGCGTCCGGCCGACGGCTGCACCCTGCTCTACGGAGCCGAGAACCCGCAGCTCTACCCGGTCCTCGGCCTCGCCGACTTCGACTACCGTGCCATGAAGCCGGTGGTGCTGCTGGCCCGCGGCACGCCGGTGCTGGTGGCGCGGGCGGATGCGCCGTGGAACGACTTCCGGGCCCTCGTCGAGGACGTGAAGGCCCGGCCGGGCGAGATCCGCATGGGCGCCACCGGTGCCGCCGGCCTGCCCGCGGTGGTGCTGGCGATGATCCGCAGCGTCCTGCCCGACTTCGAGGTCAATCCGGTGCCCTTCGACGGTGACGGCCCGGCCCTCACCGCCCTGCAGGGCGGCCACGTGGACTTCATGCCCGCCGTCTACGGCGCGGCGCGCGAGCTCATCCGCGCCGGCCGGGTGAAGCCGCTCGCGGTGGTGGGCACCGAGCGCCTGCCCGGCCTCGAGGACGTGCCGGCCATCACCGAGCTCTATCCCGAGTTCGCCCGCTTCCTGCCCTGGGGGCCGTTCTTCGGCGTGTTCGTCCGCAAGGAGACGCCGGAGCCGCTGTTCGCGCGTCTGGTGGACGCCTTCGGCAAGGGCGTGGCGGACCCGAAGTTCCGCGAGCTCATGGACAACGCCGGGCTCGAGGTGCTGGGTCTCGCCGGCGCGGAGGCCGAAGCCTTCCTGAACCGCTGGCAGTCGATCACCGCCTGGATCCTGTGGGATCTCGGAGCGGCGAAGGCGAACCCGGCGGACTTCGGCATTCCGCGTCCGTGACGCGGAAACGGCGGGGGCGGACCGGACGGCCCGCTCCCGCCGGCCTGCGGGAGGAACGCCGATGAGCCGCGAACCGTCTTCCGATTCCCTGCCGCCGGGCGAGAGCCTGCTCCTCGTCCTCCTCCTGCTCGCCGGCCTCGTGGTGCTGGCGGAGGGCGTGCGCCTCGGGGCCTTCGCCTCGCCCCGATCGGCCGGCACCTTCCCCTTCCTCGCCGGTCTCGTGCAGTCGGCCGGCGCCCTCGTGCTGCTGGTCGGGCGGCTGCGCCGGCGCGGGGAGGAGCGCGAGGATCTTCCGACCCGGCTGCGGCGCCTGATCGCCCATCTGCTGCCGAAGGAGGTGGCGCTCGCCGTTCCGGCGCTGGTGCTGTGGGTCGCCTCGCTCGGGACGATGGGGTTCGTCCCCGCCACCCTCGCCTTCCTGTTCGCGGCCGTGTGGTATCTGCGCGGAGGCTCGCCCCTGCTGCCCGCCGCGGTGAGCGCCGGGACGGTGGCGGTGATCTGGCTGGTCTTCCGCGAAATCTTCGAGATCGTCCTGCCGTAGAGGGGCTCGCCGGTGCCCGACGTCTCCGCCCTGTCGTGGTTCCTCGCCGCCTTCACCGACCCGCGCCTTCTCGCGCTCACCGCGCTCGGCACCTTCGCCGGCATCTACGTGGGCGCGATCCCCGGCCTGTCGGTGACCATGGCGAGCTCCATCCTCATCTCCTTCACCTTCGCCTGGGACGTGGAGACGGCCCTCGCGCTCATCGCCGGCGTCTTCATGGGCGGCGTCTACGGCGGCTCGCGCACCGCCATCCTCCTCAACATTCCGGGTGCGCCGAGCGCCATCGCCACCGCCTTCGACGGCTATCCGCTGGCGCGCCGCGGCGAGGCGGGGCTCGCCATCGGCATCACCACCGTCGCCTCCTTCGTGGGCGGCCTCGTGGGCATCGCCGCGCTCGCCGTGGCCGCGCCGGTGATCGGCGAGTTCGCGCTGATGGTGGCGCCGCGCGACTACTTCCTGCTCGCCCTCATGGGCATCGTCATGGTGGCGGCCCTCGCCGGCCGGTCCCTCGCGAAGGGGATCGTCGCGGGCGCGCTGGGCGTGGCGTTCGGGCTCGTGGGCCTCGATCCCATGACGGCGGAGCCGCGCCTCACCTTCGGCTCGATGCAGCTCCTGGGCGGCATTTCCTTCATCGCCGCCATGATCGGCCTCTTCGGCCTCTCCGAGGTGCTGGTCCAGCTCCACGACATCCACCGGCCGTTCGTGCGCCAGCAGGTGGGGCGCATCGTGCCCGGGCTGCGCGAGGTGGCGCGGCACCTGCCCCTCACCCTGCGCTGCGCACTGCTCGGCGTGGGCATCGGCGCGCTGCCCGGCACCGGCGGCGACGTCGCCGCCCTCTTCGCCTACCAGCACGCCCGCCGCAGCGTGAAGAAGCCCTCCCGGCCCTTCGGCGAGGGGGCCATCGAGGGGCTGGTGGCGCCCGAGGCGGCCAACAACGCGGCGGTGGGCGGTGCCTACATCCCCATGCTCACCCTCGGCATCCCGGGCGACGCGGTGACGGCGGTGATCCTCGGCGCGCTCTTCATCCACGGCCTGCGCCCGGGGCCGAACCTGATGATCGACTCGCCCCACATCTTCTGGCTCACCGTCGGCAATCTCACCGTCGCCAGCGTCTTCATGCTGCTCTTCGGGCTCACCGGCGTGCGCGTCTTCACCCGCATCGTCGAATGCCCGAAGTCGGTGCTGCTGCCCGTGATCGCCGTGCTGTGCGGGGTGGGCACCTACGCCATCCAGAACAGCCTCACCGACGTGTGGTGGATGGTGAGCTTCGGCGTGCTCGGCTATGTGCTGCGCGCCTACGGCTTCCAGGTGGGGCCGGTGGTGCTCGGCATCATCCTCGCCCCGCTCATGGACGCCAACTTCCGCCGGGCGCTGATCTCGGTGCGGGGCGATCCGCTGGCGCTGCTCGCCGACTTCGTGAGCCATCCCATCACCGTCGTCCTGCTGCTCGTCCTCATCGCGACCCTGGCCGGGCGGGCGGCGCCGGTGCGCCGGCTGGCCGGCCGCATCGGCGCGCGCGTCGCGCGGGGAGGTGCGCCGTGATCCGCTCCATCGCCACCGTCTCCATGTCGGGCACGCTGCGCGACAAGATCGCCGCGGCGGCGGCCTGCGGGTACGAGGGCATCGAGATCTTCGAGAACGACCTCGTCTACCATCCCGGCCCGCCCGAGGAGGTCCGGGGGCTGGCCGAGGCGGCGGGACTGCGGATCGTCGCCCTCCAGCCTCTGCGCGACGTCGAGGGGCTCGACGGCGAGGCGCGGGAGAAGGCGCTGCGCCGGGCGCGGCGTACCTTCGAACTCGCCCGCAGGCTCGGCACCGACCTCGTGCTGGTCTGCAGCCAGACGCGCGCGGACGCCGACGGCAGCATGGACCGTATCGTCCGCGACCTGCGCGGGCTCGCCGATCTGGCGGCCGGTTACGGTCTGCGTCTCGCCTACGAGGCCCTCGCCTGGGGGCGCCACGTGAACACCTGGATGCGGGCGTACGAGGTCGTCGAGCTGGTGGAGCGGCCGAACTTCGGCCTCGCCCTCGACACCTTCCACATGCTGGTGCGCGAGCCCGCCCTCGACCGCCTCGCCCGGCTCGATCCCGCGCGGGTCTTCCTGCTGCAGCTCGCGGACGCTCCCGACGTGCGGATGGACCCGCTGTTCCTGAGCCGCCACTTCCGCTGCTTTCCGGGCCAGGGGGATCTGCCGGTCGTGGAGGTGGTGAGGCCGCTGCTCGACGCCGGATATGCTGGTCCGGCCAGCCACGAGATCTTCAGCGACGACTTCCGTGCCGCCTCGCCCCAGCAGGCCGCCCTCGACGGCCTGCGCTCCTTCCTCTTCCTCGAGGAGCGCACCGGACGCGGCCGCATGCCGCCGGCTCCCGCCCCGCGCGGCTTCGGCTTCGTGGAGTTCGCCGCCGATCCGGCCGACGCTCCGGCCCTGCGCGGCCTGCTCACCGCCTTGGGTTTCCGCCGCACCCGGCGCCACCGCTCCAAGCGGGTGGAGCTGTGGAGCCAGGGTGACGCCCACATCCTGATCGATCTCGAGGACGAGGGCTTCTTCCACGCCTTCCACCTCCTGCACGGCCTGTCGGTGGCCGCACTCGCCCTCGACGTGGGCGATCCCGCCGCGGTGGCGGAGCGGGCGCGGGCGGCGCGTGCCGTCTTCTTCCGCGGCCCGCGCGGCGAGGGGGAGCTGGGGCTCGCGGCGGTGCGCAGCGTGGCCGGGAGCCTCCTCTACCTGCTCGGCCCGCTTCCGGACGGACGCGGCTGGCGCGAGGTGGACTTCCTGCCCGAGGAAGCGCCCGTGGGCGGCGAACCGCTCGGCATCACCGCCGTCGACCACGTGGCGCAGGTGGTCCCGGCCGCCGAATTCGCGAGC
>BEIP01000191.1 GCA_002898955.1 bacterium HR39
GAGCCGCGGCAGCGAGCGGATCACGGCCGGATTCGCCACCGGCAGCACGTGGGCGAAGCTCAGGATGCCGGCGTTGCCGAAGCTCGTGCCGCAGCCCGGCGGCAGCGGGTCGACCAGCGTCACCCGGTGGCCGTCGCGGGCGAGGAAGAAGGCGCAGGAGGTGCCGACGATGCCGCTTCCGACGACGACGATGTCCATGGCCGCTCCGTCGTATTCGATGGACGGGGCGGGCGCAGGCGCGCGGCGAGGAAGTCCAGAAGCGCCCGCACGGCGGGACGCGCGCCGCGCTCGCGGGTGAAGACGGCGCGGATGTCCAGCCGCTCCCCGTCCCAGTCCGGGAAGAGCGCGACCAGCCGTCCCGCCGCCACGTCCTCCTCGACCAGGAAATCGGGCAGGCGGGCGATGCCGAGGCCGGCGCGTGCCGCCGCCGCGATGGCCTCGCCATTGTTGGCGAGCAGCGGTCCGCGCACCCGCACCCGGACGGTGCGCTCGCCACAGCGGAAGTCCCACACCTCGGGCATGCGGCCGTAGCGGTAGCGCAGGCAGGGCGCGCCGGCGAGATCCTCGGGCGAGGCGAGGGCGGGCAGGCGGGCGAGCAGGGCGGGCGCCGCGACCACGAACAGCCGGCTCGTCCCGAGCTGGCGGGCGCGCAGCGCGCTGTCGGCGAAGCGGCCGATGCGCACCGCCACGTCGATGTCCTCGTGCAGCAGATCGGCATAGCGGTCCTCGAGGTCGAGCTCGACCTCCACCTCGGGATGGAGGCGCAGGAATTCGGGCAGCAGCGGCACGATGTGGCGGCGGCCGAAGTCGAGGGCGGCGTTGATCCGCACCCGGCCGCGCGGCCTCCCACAGCCGCTGCGCAGGCGCTCCTCCGCTTCCGTGAGCTCGTCGGCGAGGCGCGCGACCGTATCGAGGAAGGAACGGGCGCCTTCGGCCGGGCGCAGGCCCCGCGGGGTGCGCTCGAACAGCGGCAGGCCGAGTTCGCGCTCGATGGCGGCCAAGCGCTTGGACAGGCCGGCCTTGCCGACGCCGAGCCGCCGCGCGGCGCCGGCGAGGGTGCCTTCGCGCAGAATGGCGGCGAGCACGGCGAAGCGCTCGGGGTGGGCCGGCACCGGCTGCGGGCTCCGATCACATCCGCCGCGGTGGTGCCACAGGCGCCCGTCCGCCGCAAACGTGGGTGGGCCGCCGGGCGGGACCATGCCGAAATCGCACGGTCACCCGCGCATGGCCGCAGGGGCATGGAGACATGTCGATATGGACATGCCTCGGGCGCCACGGTTTGGCCCGTACCCCCTCGGCCTGCATGCCGGAGGACGGGCGACGGGGCCGGCCGGGCGAAGGCGCACCGGATCGGTTTCCCGCGTCCGGACCTGTCCGGGAAGCGGCGCGGGCCGTGCTCGAATCCGCCGCCCTGGTGGCGGAGCTCCAAATCCCGTGGGAACCGCGCGATCCGCGCGCAGGGAGGCCGACCCGGTGCCGTGTACGATGCCCCCGTGCGTCCGCATGGTCCGCTGCGCAGGGGGTCCGTGTCGTCTTCGGGGTACGGCACACCGGCCGACGGCGTGCTCCACGCCCGAAGGGGCCCGATCCCGGGAGCGAAGTGCCGGTGACGGCGCACGCCATCGTCGTCACGGCCGGAGAGGGAAGCAGACACCGGTGGCCTCCGCAGGGCAGTGCTGCTGCGTCGAAGCGGGCGCGGGAACGATATCGCGGGGGCATGGAGACATGCAGATATGTACATGTCTCATACCACCTGCGGCCACGGGTGCCTCTCGGTCCGTGTCCGGAACGACCGTCGACGGGACCGGTGACCGGTATGCACGTTCGCCGCACCTTCCCGCATCGTGACGCGCACGGGAGTCCCGCATGCAGCATCGGCCGCATGCAGCATCGGGCCGCGGACGCGGCCTGGATGCGAAGCGAGGGCGGAAAGCCGGCAGCGGCCGTACGGGGGCGTCAGGACGCGCATCGCCCGGGGTCCGGACGCGGTCACGGCAGCCTCCGTCCCACCGGGACGGGGCGCGAACCGGTGCTGTCGGCATCGTTTACAAAAGGACGGTGGTGAGTGGCCCGGGTCGGCGCCTAACGCCGGCGGTCGTGCCGGTGCGGTGGACAGCCCTTCCGCCTGGGCATGAACCTGCCGGTGCCGGCGCCGGTCGAGTCCGCGCTTCCGCCGGCCGCTGCCCGGCCCGGGGCGACCGGGCAATCTCGCTCCGCGACGAACGCGGAGCAGCGCCGTCCGCATCGGAACCCGAGGAAAGTCGTGAGTGGCGGAGGCCGTGGGTGGCGCCGCTGTTCGAGCCGGTGCCGGTGGAGGTCCCGTTCGACGATGTGTGGCCCTGCCGGGGCCGGCCTTCGTCGCGCCCGGGATCGCGCAGCCTGCCGTGCAGCCTGCCGTTTAGTGGTGCCGCTGCCGGCCGAGCCCGCGCTCCCGCCGGCCGCTGCCCGACTCGGCGGCAGCCGGCCGATCCCGCGGCACGACATGGTGCGGACCGGTACCGCCCGTATCGGCAATCGCAAGGCGCCGAGCGGGCGGCGGTGTCGACGCCGGATGTGCGAAGCGCGTGACGCCCCACCCGGCTCGCCCCCACAAGACAACCCGCCCGGTTCGGTGGTGTGCGCGGCGAGCGCGCGGTGCCGCGAGACTCACCGAATCGTAACGACTAGGCCTCTCCTCGGCGGATGGTGGGGAAGGACCCGCGCCGGCACCACATGGCGGGTCCTCTTCCACCGTCCGGAGGATAGCGCGCACATGTCAACGGAGGGTGAAAGGAAGTGACCATGGTCGAAGTCGCGTGGGAGAGCGGCGGGCGCCCAAACGGACCGGGGACGCACGAGAGCGGAAAGTTCGGGCGGGACGTGTCGCGAAAGGCCGCACCGCGCATCGGTCGCCCGCGGCCGAGCAGCGCGTCCTCAAGGGGACCGACGGTCTGAAGCCGGTGACATCCGGGGGCGTCGCAGTCCTGCGGCCCCGCGGAGCGGCGACGTCGTGGCGCCACCCGGCCGCATCTGACCGCGCCGGGCACGGGAGGTACGGGCTGGGCATGCGTTTCGTCCCGGCCCCGGGCGCTCTCCGGTCTCGAACGCCTGCGGCGGAGCGGCGGTCGCCCGGCGGGCGGGAGGGCATCCCGGGAGCTCGCATGCCCGTTCGGATCCCTCCGGATCCGGCGTGACCGGGAATGGTGAAAGGGGCCCGCCATCGCCGGAAGGCGGCCGCGGAAGCCGGTCGTCCCGCCCGGGGTCTCAAGGGCCCGCCGGAACGGGCGCACCCCTCCGGGGGCACAGGATCCTGGCTCAGGGCGGCCACCTCCGCCGGTCGACATCCTTCGGGACCTGCCGGGCTCGGCGACCCGGGCGCGGGACGTGGGAGGGGGCTCGGCCGGTGGCGGCGGAATCGGAGCTTTGCGAGCTGACCGCTTCCATGTGGACGGCGCGGGGGTTCCGGCGCCGTCCGTGAAGCGCCGGGCTCCGGGTGTGGCCGTATCGAGGCGGCGTGCTTGCCGGGCAGCGGTCGGGAGGGAAACGGTCCCCGCCGTGGCGCGCTCTCACCTCCGGGGCCGGAGGGGCTCGGTCCGCGACCTTCGCCTCCGCGGGCGACCAGCGTCGGAGGCCCCGCCTGACTCGGCGACCCGCGGGCGGAACGTCGGAGCGGGCGCGGCTGGGGCCGGCGGGAGGACCGAACCGCGGCAGCGGGCCGCGCGACGGCCCGGGGAGGAGACGGTCACGACACTCCGTCCGGGTGCACGCGCTCCGGTCCCGCGGTGGCTGCTTTCGGGGCAGGCCGTGGCAAGGTTCTAGGCCCCGGAGGATGCGCGCTGAACGGATGCAGACGCGCCGCAGGTGCGAGACGTCGCCCGCCGGAGCCGACGCAGGAGGACGAACCCGCTCTTCTCGCTGGTCTCGCCGGCGGAGCGAGGGTAGCGCGTACGGGCCGTCCATCCGCCACCACGGGTGCCGTCTTCCACCGCGCGTGCTCCGACGCGGGGGTGCCGGACCGATTGCCCGACGGGCCGGTGTCGCGGGAGCATGGGATTTCACCATCACCGGGCAGGGGCGTTGCCATCGTCCGACAGCGCCTTCGATATCCTGCCTGCCCGTGCATGAACACGGGAAGACACGTTATGACAAATCAGCCATGGACCACGCGGCGGATTTGTCGGAACTGCCGATCCGGCTCCGCCCGGTCTCCGCCGGCGAGCGCACCGCTCCCGCTGCGCCAGGACGCCCGCGCAGGATCCCCCGTCGTGCGCCGTCCGTCCAGCTCCCGCGCGGCCTGCATCGCGGACACACCCGCAGCCGTGCGGTGGACTCACGGTCGCGTATGCCGCGCGTGCGCGACGGCGTCGACGGCCGTACGCCCGTCCGGCCCCGCTGTCGCCGCGGGCCCGCACATCTGTGCTGTGG
>BEIP01000192.1 GCA_002898955.1 bacterium HR39
CTCGACCCGCCCGGCATCGAGCTCGCCGTCGAGGACCTCTTCCCGCCGCAGGTGCGGCGGGAAGCCTGAGGCGCGGAGCGCACTCCCGCCCGCTGCGCCCCTCCCTCAGTCCGCGCCCATGGGGACCTTCAGGCGGACCTTCTTCTGCCAGAAGTCGTTGCCCTTGTCGTCGATGACGACGAAGGCCGGCATGCCCTCCACCTCGATGCGCCAGACCGCCTCCATGCCGAGCTCGGGGAAGTCCAGCACCTCCACCTTGCGGATCATGTCGCGGCCGACCCGCGCCGCCGCGCCGCCGATGGTGGCGAGATAGAAGCCGCCGTAGGTGCGGCACGCCTCCACCACCTGCCGCGAGCGGTTGCCCTTGGCCAGCGTCACCAGCGAGCCGCCCAGCTTCTGGAACTCGGGCACGTAGGGGTCCATGCGCGCCGCGGTGGTGGGGCCGAAGGAACCGGAGGCGAAGCCCTCGGGCGTCCTGGCCGGTCCGGCGTAGTAGATGGGATGGTCGCGGAAGTACCACGGCATCTCGCCGCCGGCGCGGATGCGCTCGGCGATCTTCTTGTGGGCGAGATCGCGCGCCACCACCATCGGCCCGCTCAGGAGCACCGGCGTCCCCACCTGCAGCCTGGAGAGATCGGCACGGATCCCGTCCATCGGCCGGCGCAGGTCGATGCGCACCGCCTCGCCGATGTCCACCTCCACATCGGGCAGATACTTCGCCGGATCCGTCTCCAGCCGCTCGAGGAACACGCCCTCGGGCGTGATCTTCGCCTCGATCTGACGGTCGGCCGAACAGGAGACGCCGATGCCGATCGGCAGCGACGCCCCGTGGCGGGGCAGCCGCACCACCCGCACGTCGTGGCAGTAGTATTTGCCGCCGAACTGGGCGCCGATGCCGAGCCGGCGCGTCATCTCCAGGATCTTCTCCTCCATCTCCGGATCGCGGAAGGCGCGGCCTTTGGGGCTTCCGCTCGTGGGCAGGCCGTCGAGCCGGCGGCAGGAGGCGAGCTTCACCACCTCCAGCGTCTGCTCGGCGGAGAGACCTCCCACCACCACGGCGAGGTGGTAGGGCGGACAGGCGGTGGTGCCGATCTTCGCCACCTTCTCCTCGAGCCACGCCATGAAGCGTTCGGGATCGAGCAGCCGCGGCGTCTCTTGGTAGAGGAAGGTCTTGTTGGCCGAGCCGCCGCCCTTGGCGACGAAGAGGAAGTGGTACTCGCCGCCGGGCACCGCCTCGATGTGGATCTGGGCCGGCAGATTGGTACCGGTGTTCTTCTCCTCGAAGAAGGACAGCGGCGCGAGCTGGGAATAGCGCAGGTTGTCCCGCTGCCAGATCCGGTGGATGCCCTCGGTGAGCGCCGCGCGGTCGTCACCCTCCACCAGCACCTGCTGGCCCTTCTCGGCGATGACGATGGCGGTGCCGGTGTCCTGACAGCTCGGGAACTGGCGGGCTGCGGATATGACCGCGTTCTTGAGCAGCTCCAGCGCCACGAAGCGATCCGCCGGCGAGGCCTCCGGGTCGGAGAGGATGTTGCGCAGCTGCTGGAGATGCGCGGGGCGGAAGAGGTGCTGGACGTCGGAGAAGGCCTCCTCGGCGAGCTGCGCCAGCACCTCCGGCTCCACCACCAGAAAGCGCCGGCCGCCCCACTCCTCCACGCGCACGCCTTCGACCTCGAGCCGGCGGTATTCGCGCGGATCCGGCCCGAGCTGGAAGAGCGGCTCGTAGATCTCAGATGCAGCGTCCACCGTCCACCTCCAGTACGGCTCCCGTGATCATCTCGGCTTCGTCGCTGGCGAGGAAGGCCACCGCCGCCGCCACGTCCTCCGGGCGCGAGAAGCGCCCCCAGGGAATGGTGGCGAGGAACTTCGCGCGCAGCTCCGGCGTGTCGCCTCCCATGAAGGTGGGCAGCAGCGGCGTGTCGCCGGCCACCGGCGCCACCCCCACCACGCGGATGCGGTCCGGCGCGAGCTCGATGGCCATGGCCCTGGTGAGGGCGTTCACCGCCGCCTTGCTGGCGTTGTACCAGACCAGACCGGGCCGCGGGCGGATGCCGGCGGTGGAGCCGATGTTGACGATCACTCCGCGGCCGCGCCGGCGCAGCACCGGCACGAAGGTCTTCGCGGTGTTGTAGATGGACTTGACGTTGACGGCGAAGACCCGGTCGAACTCCTCCTCGCTCACCTCCAGCATCGGCTGGTTGCGGTGGCTGGTGCCGGCGTTGTTGACGAGGATGTCGATCCCGCCGAAGGCATCCAGCACCCGCGCCGCCGCCCGGGCGACCGAGTCGAGCCGCGCCACGTCGCAGTGCACCGCGAGCACCTCGCCGCCGATCTCGTGCGCCGCCCTCAGGGCCCCCGCCTCGTCGATGTCGAGGATGGCCACCCGCGCCCCCTCGCGCACGAAGCGCTCGGCGATGCCGCGCCCGAAGCCCGAGGCGCCGCCCGTCACCACCGCGATCCTGCCGTCGAACCGTCCCGCGTTCATCGCTCCGCCTCCCCCCGCTCTGCGAATTCGGCGCGGATCTTCGCGCCGTGCTCGTCGAGCCGCGGAATCCTTCCCACGGGCTCCGCCTCGCCGGCGAAGCGGTAGCCGCGGCCCAGGAGCTCGAACGTCTCGCCGCTCTCGCCGATCACCCGGCCGATGCGGTTCTGGGGATGGCGTTCGAGGTCGTCGAGATCGGACAGGCGCCCGTAGGCGATGCCGCTCTCCTCGAGGCGTGCCGCCAGCTCCTCGCGGGAAAAGCGCGCGAAGACCTCTTCGAGGATGGCGTCGAGTGCCGCGCGGTTCTCCACCCGGGCCGGATTGTCGCGAAAGCGCGGATCCCCGGCGAGCTCCGGCCGCTCCAGCACATCGATGCAGAAGCGCTGCCACTCGCGCTCGTTCTGGACCGCCACCAGCAGCTCCTTGCCGTCACCGCAGCGGTACGCCCCGTAGGGGGTGATGGTGGGATGGTGCAGCCCGAGCCGCGGCGGGGTGATGCCGGCGTAGCGGTGCAGCAGGTAGGGGATGTTCATCCACTCGCCGACGGCGTGGAACAGCGAGGTCTCCACCACGCGGCCGCGACCCGTGCGCTCGCGCAGCAGGAGCGCGTGGAGGATGCCGGCGTAGGCGTTGAGCCCGGCGCCGATGTCGCACACCGACACCCCGACCCGGGTGGGACGGTCGCCGATGCCGGTGACGTACACGATGCCGGATTCGGCCTGCACCAGCAGATCGTACGCCTTGAGGTGCGCACGCGGCCCCTCGCGGCCGTAGCCGGTGATGTGGCACACCACGAGGCGCGGATTGCGGGCGAGCAGCGCCCCGTCGCTAAAGCCCATCTTCGCGAAGGAGCCGGGCTTGAGGTTCTCCACCAGCACGTCCGCGCGGGCGATCATGCGCCAGAGCAGGGCGCGCTCATCCTCGCGGCGCAGATCGAGCGCGATGCTCTCCTTGCCGCGGTTGAGCCAGACGAAGTTGGCGCTCTCGCCGTGCACGTAGCGGTCGTAGGCGCGGGCGAAGTCGCCCTCGGGGCGCTCCACCTTGATCACCCGCGCTCCGGCATCGGCCAGCAGCCGCGTGCACAGCGGCGCCGCCACCGCCTGCTCCAGCGAGACCACCAGCAGATCGTCGAGCCGCTCGCCGCTCACCGCCGGCTGTCCCCGAAGAGGTCACCGAAGCGGCCGAGCATCGAGCCCTCGCCGCGGCTCTCGCCGCCGGGAAGCGCCGCCGCCAGCATGCGCGCGGCCAGACGCGAGAACGGCAGGCTCTGCAGCCACACCCGGCCGGGGCCGCGCAGCCGGGCGAGGAACAGCCCCTCGCCGCCGAAGACCATGCTGGTGATGCCGCCGGCGCGCACGATGTCGAAGTCCACCGTCGGCGCGAGGGCCACCACGCAGCCGGTGTCCACGTGCAGCTCCTCGCCCGGGGCGAGCTCGCGCTCGGCGAGGGTGCCGCCGGCGTGGACGAAGACCCAGCCGTCACCCTCCAGCTTCTGCATGACGAAGCCCTCGCCGCCGAAGAGCGCGGTGAGGATGCGCCGCTGGAACCGGATGCCGATGGACACGCCGCGCGCGGCGCAGAGGAAGCTGTCCTTCTGGCAGATCAGCTCGCCGCCGAGATCGGGCAGATGCACGGGCAGGATGCGGCCCGGATAGGGCGCGGCGAAGGCGACGCGGGCCTTCCCGGTGCCTCTGTTGGTGAAGACGGTGACGAACAGGCTCTCGCCGGTGAGCAGGCGCTTGCCCGCCCCGACCAGCCTGTCCAGGAAGCCGCCCTCGCGCCCGCCGTCGCCGAAGACGGTCGCCATCTCCACCGCGGCGTCCTTGTACATGAGCGCGCCGGCCTCGGCGACGGCGCTCTCGCCGGGATCGAGCTCGATCTCGACGAACTGCATCTCGGCGCCGCGGATGGTGAAGTC
>BEIP01000193.1 GCA_002898955.1 bacterium HR39
CTCGGCCGAGAAGGCGAAGCCCTTCTCCTCGTGCAGGGCGATGGGCACCGGCGTCGCGCCGGTGTATTCGATCATGGAGCGGTAGATGGGAAAGCCGGGATCGGGATACATGATCTCGGCCCCCGGCTCGCCGAACATGAGGATGGCGAAGGCCATGGTGACCTTGCCGCCCGGCACGACGACGATGTTGTCGGGGGAGACCTCGACGCCGCGGCGCTTCAGGATGTCGCGGGCCACCGCCTCCCGGAGCGGCAGGATGCCGTTCGCGGGCGTGTAGCCGTGGTGGCCCTCGCGCGCGGCCCGCACCGCCGCCTCCACCACGTTCTCCGGCGTGGGGAAGTCGGGCTGGCCGATGCCGAGGTTGAT
This sequence comes from bacterium HR39, assembly GCA_002898955.1. Taxonomy (GTDB): domain Bacteria; phylum Pseudomonadota; class Alphaproteobacteria; order Geminicoccales; family Geminicoccaceae; genus HRBIN39. The sequence goes on from BEIP01000193.1 coordinate 367, forward strand.
GACCGGCCGCCCCGCCCGCTGGCGCTCGGTGGCCCGGGCCAGCACGTCGAACGCCGTCTCGGTGCCCAGCAGGAAGATGGATGCGGCGAGCTGCACCATCGGGCCTCCCCCCTCTGTGCGCGCGGGCGGATGGTGGCGCGCGGCGTGCCCGCCGTAAAGCGGGATGCGGTGCAGGGCGCTTTTTGCCACGGCGTGTTGACAAGGCCCGAGGCCGGCCCTACCGCTTTCGCGCTGCAGCAGGCAGCCGGCGGGCGCCGCCGTGGAACGTCAGGGGGCGAGATGATCGCATGAAGGTTCTGGTTCCCGTCAAGCGGGTGGTGGATCCCTACGTGCGCGTGCGCATTCGCGCCGACGGCAGCGGGGTCGACATCGCCAACCTCAAGATGGCCATGAACCCCTTCGACGAGATCGCCGTCGAGGAGGCGGTGCGCTGGAAGGAGCGCGGCATCGCCGAGGAGGTGGTGACCGTCTCCATCGGCGAGCCCAAGGTTGTGGAGACGCTGCGCACGGCGCTCGCCATGGGGGCGGACCGCGCCATCGCCGTGCAGACCGAGGTGGCGGTGCAGCCGCTCGAGGTGGCGAAGATGCTCAGGGCCATCGTCGAGCGCGAACAGCCGCGCGTCGTCATCATGGGCAAGCAGGCGGTGGACGACGACTCCAACCAGACCGGCCAGATGCTGGCGGCCCTTTTGGGCTGGGCCCAGGCCACCTTCGCCTCGAGGATCGACCTCTCCGACGGGGAAGCCGAGGTGGCGCGCGAGGTGGACGAAGGCATCGAGGTGGTCCGGGTGAAGCTGCCGGCGGTGATCACCGTCGATCTGCGCCTCAACGAGCCGCGCTACGCCTCGCTTCCCAACATCATGAAGGCCAAGCGCAAGCCGGTGGAGACCCTCACGCCGGCCGATCTCGGCGTCGATCCCACGCCGCGGCTCGAGTACATCCGCTTCGAGGAGCCGCCCAAGCGCCAGGCCGGGCGCAAGGTCGAGTCGGTGCGCGAGCTGGTCGAGGAACTGGTGAAGAGGGGGGTGATCTGATGCCGGCTCTCGTCATCGCCCAGCACGACAACCGCCGGCTCGATCCGGCGACCCTCGCCACCGTCACCGCCGCCCGCGTCCTCGATTCCGCGGTCGACGTGCTGGTGGCGGGCCACGGCGCCCGCGCGGTGGCCGAGGAGGCGGCTTCCGTCGAGGGCGTGCGCCGGGTGCTCTCCAGCGAGGCGGAGCACTTCGCGAACCCGGTGGCCGAGGACCTCACCGAGCTGGTGCTGCAGGTGGCGGACGGCTTCGATGCCATCCTCGCCCCCTCCACCACCTTCGGCAGGAACCTGCTGCCGCGGGTCGCGGCGCGGCTCGACGTCGCCCAGATCAGCGACGTCGTCGAGGTGCTCGCGCCCGACACCTTCAAGCGGTACATCTACGCCGGCAACGTGCTGTGCACGGTGCGCACGAAGGACTCCCGCCGGGTGCTGACGGTGCGCACCACGGCCTTCGAGAAGGCCGCCACGGGCGTGGGCAGCGCGGCCATCGAGGAGGTGCCGGCACCGCCGCGCACCGGTCTCGCCCGCTTCGTGCGCCGCGAGGTGCACAGGAGCGAGCGGCCGGATCTCACCACCGCCCGCATCGTCGTCTCGGGCGGGCGCGGCGTCGGCTCGAAGGAGAACTTCCAGCTCGTCGAGAGGCTGGCGGACGTGCTGGGGGCCGCCATCGGCGCCTCGCGCGCGGCGGTGGACGCCGGCTTCGCGCCCAACGACTGGCAGGTGGGCCAGACCGGCAAGATCGTCGCCCCGGAGCTCTACATCGCCATCGGCATCTCCGGTGCCATCCAGCACCTGGCCGGCATGAAGGACAGCAAGATCATCGTCGCCATCAACAAGGATCCGGAAGCGCCCATCTTCGAGGTGGCCGACTGCGGTCTGGTGGCGGATCTGTTCAAGGCGGTTCCGGAACTGATCGAGGAGATCGAGCGCGTGAAACGCGAGCGTTCGGCGGCCTGAGGGGAGGCGGAGCATGGCGCAGCAGTACGTGGAGCGCGAATATCCGCCGATTCCGGAGATCCGCACCATCGGCGTCATCGGCGCCGGCCAGATGGGCTCCGGCATCGCCCAGGTGGCGGCCACCCACGGCTTCCGGGTCGAGCTGGTCGACATCTCGCACGAGCAGCTCGATGCCGCCCTCTCCAAGATCGACTACTTCCTCTCCCGCTCCGTGGCCAAGGGCCGCATGAGCGAGGAGGAGAAGAAGGCGGCACTCGCGCGCATCGAGACGGGGACCTCCCTCGACATCCTGAGCGACTGCGAGTTCGTCATCGAGGCGGCGACCGAGAACGAGGAGGTCAAGACGCAGATCCTCCGCAAACTCTGTCCGCTCCTCCGCCCGGACGCCGTCATCGCCACCAACACCTCGTCGATTTCCATCACGCGGCTCGCCGCGCGCACCGACCGGCCCGAGCGGTTCGTCGGCATGCACTTCATGAACCCGGTGCCGGTCATGAAGCTGGTGGAGGTGATCCGCGGCATCGCCACGAGCCAGGAGACCTACGAGGCGACGGTCGAGCTCGCGCGGCGGCTGGGCAAGACGACGGTGGCGGCGGAGGACTTCCCCGCCTTCATCGTCAACCGCATCCTCATCCCGATGATCAACGAGGCCATCTACACCCTCTACGAGGGCGTGGGCACCGTCGAGAGCATCGACACCGCCATGCGGCTCGGCGCCAACCACCCCATGGGGCCGCTGGAGCTGGCCGACTTCATCGGGCTGGATACCTGCCTGTCCATCATGCAGGTCCTCTACGAGGGCCTGTCGGACTCCAAGTACCGCCCCTGTCCGCTGCTGGTGAAGTACGTCGAGGCCGGCTGGCTCGGACGCAAGACCAGGCGCGGCTTCTACGACTACCGCGGCGAGAGGCCGGTCCCCACCCGCTGACCTGCCGGAGCACGGGCGGTGGCGGACTTCGACCTCTCCGGACGCATCGCCTTCGTCACCGGGGCATCGGGCGGTCTCGGCTCGCACTTCGCCCGCCTGCTCGCCCGCCACGGTGCCGCCGTGGTGCTCGCCGCCCGACGCGAGGAGGAGCTGCACCGCCTCGCCGACGAGATCACCCAGGCGAAGGGACGGGCCCATCCCGTCACCATGGACGTGGGCGATCCGGCCTCGGTGCAGGCCGCCCTCGACCAGGCCGAGGCCGCCTTCGGCGTGCCGGACATCCTGGTGAACGGTGCCGGCATCGCCGGTCGCGGCGCCCGCATGCTCGATCTGCCCGAGGGCGAGTTCGCGCGGGTGGTGGAGGTCAACCTCAACGGCGCCTTCCGCGTGGCGCGCGAGGCGGCGCGGCGCATGGCCGCCGCCGGCAGGGGCGGCAGCATCGTGAATGTCGCCTCGATCCTCGCCTTCGGCACTGCCGTGGGCGTGGCGGCGTACGCGGCGAGCAAGGCGGCGCTCGTGCACCTCACCCGCGAGATGGCGCTCGAGTGGGCGCGCCACGGCATCCGGGTCAACGCCCTGGCGCCCGGCTACATCCCCACCGACCTCAACCGCGCCTTCCTGGAGAGCCCGTCCGGCGAGCGCCTCCGGGCCCGCATCCCGCTCGGACGCTTCGGCACGCCCGAGGATCTCGACGGACCGCTGCTGCTGCTCGCGTCCGACGCCGGGCGCTACATCACCGGCACCGTGCTGGTGGTGGACGGCGGGCATCTCTGCGCACCGATCTGAGTCCGGAGGGGAGGCACGATGGACTTCCGGCCGAGCGAGCGCGCCGAGGAACTGCGCCAGAAGATCCGCGACTTCGTCGAGCGGCGGCTGTGGCCGCTCGAGGAGGATCCGGCCAGCTTCGGCGGGGGCGAGCACATCCGCTGGGATCTGGTCGAGGAGCTGCGCCGCGAGGTGAAGCAGCTCGGCCTTTGGGCGCCGCAGGTCTCGAGGGAGCGCGGCGGGCTCGGCTGCTCCATGAGCGAGATCGCGGTGCTCTACGAGGAGATGGCGCGCTCGCGCTTCGGGCCGGTGTGCTTCAACTGCGCCGCGCCCGACGACGGCCACAT
>BEIP01000194.1 GCA_002898955.1 bacterium HR39
GCGGAGGATGTGGCCGTGCCATCGGTCCCTGCGGCCGTTCCTGCGGCGGAGCCGGGGCCGCCCGTCGTTCCCGCTCCGGCCTTCGCCCCCGGCCGTCGCGGCCTTCCGGCCGGGGGCCCGCGGATCACAACGCCATGCCGTGCCCGCCGCTCGCCGTCGGCCATGCCGGCTCACGTCGCCTCCCGCTCCTGCGAGCGCATGGCAGATCGGCCGGATGCCCTTCGGACCGCTTGCTGCCTACGACGCCCACTCCCGGCCGCCACCCCGCCGGAGAGGCGGACGTGGGGCTCCCTCCGGCGGCCCTGCGACGCGATCGGCTGCAGGCGGACGTCGGGCTGCGGACCGGAGTCCCCGTGCAGTCCGCGCCGCGGTCCGCGCAGCCGCATCCCGCGCCGGGATCGGCCGGTCCTGTCCCGTCCGAACGGTGTGGCGGGAAGGCCGTGGGAGAGCGCCAGCGACCCCGGCCCCTGTACCGCCGCCCTTCGCGTGCCCGGGCGCCCAGTCCGGTACCTTCCGCCGTCGGCACCCGCGCCCTGCCGCGGAGATGACGGGCATGCAGGACGCATACGGTCCGATCGCGTTGCGACGTTCACCGGACCGCAACGATTTTCCGGTACGCACCGCGGATGGTGGGGAAGGCCCCGCGTCGCGACGGATCCGCCGGTCCTTCTCCACCGCATGCAGGATGGCACGGATCGGTGAAGATCGGGTGAACGCACGGGCCGGCACACGGCGGCGGAGCCGACGGGAGTCGGGAGGGACCCGCCCCGCATCCCGCTCTTCCGCACGCAAGCGCCCGCCCAAGCGCGACGACGCCCCGCCCCGTGCCGCAGACGGCGGAAGAGCGCCGCACACCCCCGGACCGGCCGGGCCCTCGGCACTCGCCGGCACCGGATCACCCGGGTGAGCCGTCCCCGTCTACCGGCCGGCCGACGCCGCCTGCACCCCGACGGCCACCGCGAGCGGATCTGGGGGACCGGAGCTGCCGCCCTGCCGCGGCAGGGCGGGGCCGCCACGCAATCCCCCGCCCCGCCGGCCAGCGGGGCGCTCCGGCCACGCGGCCTTCCCGGAAGGGACGGCTGGCCGCGGCGAACGGCGCGGCCACGGTCGGGGCCGTGACTGCGAGGGGCGTGATACGGGCATCCGGATCAGAAGGCGTAGCCACCGCGGGCTTCGTCGAGGAGCCGCAGCAGACGCCCCTCGAGGCCGAGGTCGCGGGCAAAGGCCTCGAGCTCCTCGCGCTGCCGGCCGCGATGGGCGAGCAGCAGATCGCGCAGCGCCCGCCCCCGCACCGCCTGCGGAAGGCTCTCCCAGTAGACGAGGGCGAGCCGCGCCCGGCCGAAGGCGAGCGGCGGCACGAAGGGACCGGTGCTTCAGGACATGGTCAGCGCGTCCACCGCCCGGACGTCCTCGCCGCCGTAGGCCCGGGCCCAGGCGAGCTCGTTCCACGCCCAGGGATCGACGGGATCGCGCGCGAGCCCCGCCTCGAGCTGTTCCGTCGCCCGTTCGAGATGCTCGCGGGCACGCAGGCGTTCGCCCTCGCGCAGGGCGAAGACGGCGAGCCGCAGGTGCGCGATGCCGAGGTCCTTGCGGGCGCGCGGCAGCTCCAGCCAGCGCAGGGCAGCCTCGCGCGAGGACAGGGCGCGCCGGACTCCTTCGGGCGCGGGCATCTCGCCGCGCCAGAGCAGGTCCGTCGCCTGCCGGCCGACGGTGAGGTTCAGCCACGCCGCGGCCCGCGGCACGGCGAGGGCCAGCAGGATCAGCGAGAGCGAGAGAGCGACGAAGAAGGCACAGCGCCCCCGCGACGCTCCGCCCCCCTGCCGGTGTGCACGCCTCACCGCTCTCTCGCTGGGCGTCGCGGCCGTCTCAGTCGGCCGGACTGGCGGGCCGCTCCGGCGAGGCCACGCCGCCACCACCGCCGCCGGTCGGAACAAGCGCACGCACGGCCAGCGCCATGGCGGCGGCACCGACGGCACCACCGCCGCCACCGTGCTCGGACGGATGCTCCCGCGCCGCCTTCCGCCATGCTGCGGCCGAAGTCGGTGACCAGGACGAGCTTGCCGATGTGCACGCTCGCTTCCATCACCCGGTGGGCCTCGGCCGCCTCCTCCAGCCGGAAGGTGCGGTGGATCACCGGGCGCACGCGGCCCGATTCGAGAAGCGGCCACACCTGCTCCTCGACGGCGCGGGCGATGCGGCCCTTCTCCTCGACGCTGCGCGGGCGCAGCGTGCTGCCCGTCCACCACAACCGCTTCACCATGAGCCGGGCGAAGTCGGCCGAGACCTTGGAGCCCTTCAGCCAGGCGATCTGCACGAGGCGGCCTTCCAGGGCCAGTGCCTCGAGGTTGCGCGACACGTAGTCGCCGCCGACCATGTCGAGGACGACGTCGACCCCGCGTCCCCCGGTGAGCTCCTTGACCACCGCCACGAAGTCCTCGGAGCGGTACAGGATGGCCCGCTCGGCGCCGAGTTCCTCGCAGAAGCGCTTCTTCTCCTCGTTGCCCACGGTGGTGAAGACCCGGGCGCCGAAGGCGCGGGCGAGCTGGATGGCGGTGGTGCCGATGCCGCTCGAGCCGCCGTGGACGAGGAAGCTCTCGCCCGCCTGCAGCCGGCCGCGTTCGAAGACGTTGGTCCAGACGGTGAAGAAGGTCTCGGGCACGGCCGCCGCCTCGATCATGGAGAGGCCGCGCGGCACCGGCAGCACCTGCGGCTCCGGGGCGACCGCGTATTCGGCATAGCCGCCACCGGCCAGCAGCGCGCACACCGCATCGCCGGGACGGAAGCGGCTCGCACCTTCGCCCGTCTCCACCACCACGCCGGCCACCTCCAGCCCCGGCAGCTCGCTCGCCCCGGGCGGCGGCGGATAGCCGCCCCGGCGCTGGAGCACGTCGGGACGGTTGACGCCGGCGGCGGCGACCCGGATCAGCACCTCTCCCGGCCCCGGGCGCGGCACCGGCACCCGCACCGGCTCCAGCACCTCCGGGCCACCGGGCTCGCGGATGCGCACCGCCAGCATGGTCTCGGGCAGATCCGCCTGCATGGGCCTCCTCCCCTTGCCGGGACCGGGCCTAACCGCGCCGGTGGCGGGCGGCAAGGGTGTCGCAACCGCATCGCGCGGCGGCGCGGGTCGCCCGCCGCACGCGCCCGCTGGCGCGGCCACTGCCGGTGCGGAGGACCACGCCTCCACCCCGCCGGATCCGCACGGAGCCGCCCCGGGCACGTCCGAAGTGCTCCGCATCCGCTGAAGAGGGGCCGTCGCGCGAGATCGCGGTCCCCTGCCGCCGGCGGGGCGGAGAACCCGGATGCCGCGGATCCGCCCGTCCCGTTCCGCGGCCTGCGTCCGCCCGGAGCGGACGGTGTGGGCCAGCCCGGCGCCTGCGGCACGCCCCGAAGGCCCGCCGGCCGACCCCGCACGCGGCGCCGTGCCGCTGCCCGCGAGGGCGCCCCCGCCCCGGACCCGACGGATCCGCCGCACCGGGCCGGGCCCCGACGGCCTCCGCAGCGTCCCCGGCTTGGACCCGCCGCACGGATCCGCCCGGCACAGCGGGCCGGATCCCCGCGCCGACGCGCCGGACCGGAGCCGCAACGGGGCGGATCCGCCCGTCGCCGGTGGCGGTGCGCACGGTGCGTCCGGCCGCGCGGTCCCCGGAGAGCGGACGCCCGGCCCGTCCGCTCACATCAGCTCGGCGCGGCGCACCAGCTTCTGCACCTCGCGCTCGACGATGCGCTCGACGATGGCCGGCAGGTTCTGGTCCAGCCACTCCTTCAGCATGGGCCGCAGCAGCTCCGCCACGAACTCCTCGACGCTGCGCCCGCCCGAGGGGATCGGCGCGTCCTTCTCCGGCTTCGAGACCGTCTTCGCCAGCTTCGCGAGGGCCGCGGTGGTGGCGGCGGCCGTCGCGGCCGAGACCAGTCCTTCTTCCACCATGCTCTCCTCCACCGGCGCTGCGGCCTGCGCACGGACCGGCTGCGGCCCGGCTTCCGCCTCCGGCGGCGCGACAGGCGCGGGCTCGGGTTCCTCCAGCGGAGCCTCGGGCTCTTCCGGCTCTGGCTCCTCTTCCACCACTTCGGTGAGTTCGAGGACGTCCTCCTCTGCCTCTTCAGCCGGCTTCGCGGCCTGCGGGGCGGCGCCCTCCTGCTCGTCTTCGCTCGTGATGATGCGGCGGATGGAGGCGAGGATCTCCTCCATCGAGGGCTCACCGTCTCCCTGCGTCTGTGGTCTGCGCTCGCGCTCGCTCGCCATGCTCCACCCTCCGGCTGCGGCGCCCGTTCTAGGGCATTTTGGTTAAGCGACCGTGAAGGACAACCGCACCTTCCCCGCGTGGCGGGCCGGCCGCGGGTTCGATCGCGTCGGCCGTGGCGTTCGACCGGTCCGCGAGGGCCGCCGGCACCGG
>BEIP01000195.1 GCA_002898955.1 bacterium HR39
CGTCCTCTACATCGGCCGCCACACCTCCTACGCCATCGCCCTCGAGGGTGCGCTCAAGCTCAAGGAGATCAGCTACATCCACGCCGAGGCCTATGCGGCGGGCGAGCTCAAGCACGGGCCGATCGCGCTGGTCGAGGAGGACCTGCCGGTGGTGGCGGTGGCACCGCGCGATGCGGTGTTCGAGAAGACCATGAGCAACGTCGAGGAGGTGCGCGCGCGCAAGGGGCGGGTGATCCTGATCTCGGACGCCGAGGCCTGCGAGCGCTACCGTCACCTGGTGGCGCACACCGTGGTCATGCCCGACGTGGATCCGTTCGTCGCACCGATCCTCTACAGCATTCCGGTCCAGCTCCTCGCCTATCACACCGCCGTCCACAAGGGCACCGACGTCGACCAGCCGCGCAATCTGGCGAAATCCGTCACCGTCGAGTGAGCGGTGACTTGCGTGGAGGGCCCGGCGGCCCAGATGATGACGGAGAGGGTGCCGGACACCCGCCGGCACCGCCACGGGGTGTGCGGGGTCCGGAGAGATGGCGCCGAGGTCGGAGCGGGTGCGGGAGTCCTGCCCGTGGTGCGGTCAGCCGCTGCGGCGGGTGATGGTGCACGGGGAGATCCGCTGCGCCGCCTGCCACATGCCGGTGGACGTGTGCTGCGAGGGCGCGCCGCTGCGCGAGCACGAGGTGCCGGTGTGTCCCATCCCCGCCACTGAGCTTCCCGCGCAGCCGGAGACCGTCGGCGGCTCCGGCGAGGCCGTGCCGGCCCGACCGGCTTCCGGCAGGCCCGGGGAGACGGAAGCGGAGCCGGGCGAAGCCGCGGGCAGGCGGCGTCGCGCGCGACGCCGGTCGTGAGGACCGTCCGGCCCGCCGGAGGGCGGACGGCCGGGCGTGCGACGCGGGGCGGGATCGCAGGCGGATCCGCGACGCGCCGTCCGCGAGGGGAGGTGTGGGGCATCTCCGGACGGAGTCGCCGTCCGGACCATCCAGCTGGTCGGTCCTGGCCGGAAGCACTCGGGAAGGCGAGCGGGGCAGGGGGCCCGGGTGCGGCGTCGGCCCCACCGCGTTGCGGCGTCGGACCATGGAGGTCGAAGGGATCGGGCGTTCCGGCGTTCCGTGCGGGCAGCGCCGCTCCGTGCGCGCCACGCCGGACGCCCCGCCGTGCCCACCGCCTTGCCGTATTTGCCCCTCGGGACCGGCACGCGTGAGGCTGGGGGCGGAGCCGGCCCGGGACCCGGAGCCCGCCGGTCCGGCCCCTGCACGCATCGGACCACGGCTTGGAACGGCGGGGACGGGACGGCAGCCCGGGCCCGTCCGCGCGGACTTGCACCCGAAGGGGCGGGGGATGTGAGGTTTGTAGATATCTGCATGTCTCCAAGCCGACGGCGGGCGTTCCCAGCCGGCCCGACCGGGAGGGCCGTACGTCCGCATCCCGGTCACCGGGTGCGATGCGGCCGTGCCATTGTCGGGGCGCCCACGCTCGGCTGCGGGTCGCAAGCAGGTGGGTCCCTCCGCAGACCGATCGGGAGGTCCGATCGCCGGACGAGCCGGCAACGTCCGCGCGTGCGTGAGGCCTCCGCCCGAGTCGCGATGGAGGCGCGGTGCCGCAGCGCCGCGCGTCGGTGCGCCCGCAGCCCGCCGGCTCGGCAGGTGGGGGCAGGAGCGGCCCGCGGACGGAGACTTTCGTGGTCCTGCGGCACGCGACCGACGTGAGGCGGCTTCCGCGCCAGAGAACGGATGTGGCCGATCCACCCACCGGACTCCCGTCCGCCACCGGGCCGGCCTGCCCGGTTCCGCCACGGCGCGGTGGTGCGCACGGCACCCGCGTAGGACCGCTGTCACGACCGAACCCGTGTGGGCCGGGTGCCGCCCTGTCCCCTGACCTCCATCCGCCGGCGGGGCCACGGACGTCCGGGGCACGAGGCCCGGTCCGCGGACCGGCGCCGGCGATCTTGCTCCGGATCGTCACGTCCCGCGCGCCACGGGCGTCCGAAGCCCGCCGCGCAGCTGCGAGGCCGGCCGGACAGCGGGCATCCCCGGCATCATAACATGAACGTATCGCGATCGCTCCGGTCCCGGATCGTCCGGTGGAACGTCGGCGGATCTTTCGGCACCAGCGCGGTCGGCGCGCGCCTCAGGCTGCGGGGCCGCCGCCGTCTCCGCCGGCTCCGGCCGAGGCCGGGATCCCGCGCCTCTCCTCCCCGCCGCGCTCCCACAGCCAGCGGAATTCCTCGAGCACGCTCTCGTAGACGTCACGCTTGAAGGAGATCACCGTGCGCAGGAGCTCCTCGGGCCGTGCCCACCTGACGGCGCGGAATTCCGGATGGTCGCCGTCGAGCCGGATGTCCCCCTCGTCGCCCAGGAAGCGGAAGGCGAACCAGCGCTGGGCCTGCCCCCGGTAGCGTCCGCCCCAGACCCTGCGGCGCAGCTCGGGGGGCAGATCGTAACAGCGCCAGACGCGGCTTTCGGCGAGGAGTTCCACCTTCCCGGGCGGGATGCCCACCTCTTCCCGGAGCTCGCGCAGGGCCGCGGCCAGCGGGGTCTCGCCCGGGTCGATACCGCCCTGCGGCATCTGCCAGGCGGGGAAGGGCACGTCCGCCCGCTGCCCGACGAGGATGCGGTTCTCCCGGTCGAGGACCGTCAGCCCCACGCACGGCCGGTAGTCCTCGGGCGGGACGTCGCAGATTCGGCAGCTCATGGGCCTTCGCCGAGCCGTTGCAGGATCCGGCCCGGTGGTACGAGAGCGAAGCCCTTGTGCGCAAGGCCCGGAAGCCACTGGGCGAGCCGCTCCAGTGCGAGCGGCAGGCCGTCCATCAGCCCGATCGCCGCGCCCGTCTTCAGCGCCGCGGCCTCCAGGCGGCCGAAGGCGAAGTCGATGGCGGCCGGATCGGGCTCGCCGTCCAGCACCACCACCGCCTGCACCCCAGCGCCCGAGACCCGCTCCGTCGCGGCGGCGGGGTTCGCCGGCGGCGCCAGCACGATGCCGAGGCCGCGCCCACGCAGCTGGGCGAGGACCGGCGCGAGCGAATCCGCCGCGCTGCCGTCCGCATGCGCCAGCAGCACGGCGCCGTAGCCCTGCCCGCGGGCGAGAAGGCGCAGGAGCCGCGCTTCGACCTCCGGAGCGCCGGGCACCACCGCGAGGGGGCCGGGATCCACGAGGGGATCGCCGGTGTCGACGGGAAGCCCCAGCATCACCTCGTGCCCCCAGCGCCGGGCCGCGCGCATGGCGGCGGGAAGCGCTTCCGCGTAGGGGGAGAAGGCGAGGGCGATCTGCGGCGGAAGGGCGAGGGCGGCTTCGGTGTGCCGGCGCGAGAGGCCGAGCCCGCGGACCACGAGCCCGATCCACGGGACGCCCTCCGGAGGGGCCGGATCGGTCCGCGCGTAGGCCAGAAGCGGCGTCAGGCCGTCGGGGGCGATCCGCGGGAGGGCGCCGTAGGGCCCCGGCTCCAGGAGCTGCGGCAGCGGATCGGCGGGCGGAGCATGACGGTCCGCCGCGCGCTCCGCGGGCGGGGCCGGGAAGACCGGCGACGCCTGGCTCTCGCCCGGAGCGGCCAGCGTCCCGGCCGCGACCGGAACGCCCTCCCACTCGATGCGCGCCCCGGGAAGGGCCAGGACCGTGGCCAGCACCCCCGCCGCGACGCCGAGCGCGAGGCCCCCGAGGACACCGAATGGCAGCCGCGGATCGCCGAGAGCGGCCATCCCGCCTCCCGGCGGCAACCGCCTGTCCGGTCCTCGGGCGGGGGTCTCAGCCGCCATGACGCCCGAGCAGGGCCAGCCCTTCCAGCAGATCCACCGCCCGCGCGAGCTGGTAGTCGCGCACGTCGAGCTCGTCCGGCGCCTTGGGGCCGTTCTCGCCGGCCTGCGGCGCGTCGTTGGCGAGCCGGTTGCGCAGATCCGCCTCCCGCTGGGCGGCATCCGCGCCCTCGAGCGGCTCCACCTTCGCCTGCCGCACCACGATGTCGGGCTCGATGCCCATCGCCTGGATGGAACGCCCGGACGGCGTGTAGTAGCGCGCGGTGGTCAGGCGCAGGGCACCGTGGCCGGGGATGGGGATGATGGTCTGCACGGACCCCTTGCCGAAGGACCGGGTCCCCATCACCACGGCGCGCCGGTGGTCCTGCAGGGCTCCCGCCACGATCTCCGAGGCGGAGGCGGAGCCGTCGTTGATGAGCACCACGATCGGAAGCCCGTCGGCGATGTCGCCGGGCCGCGCGTTGAAGCGCGTCATGCTGTCCGGCCGGCGTCCGCGGGTCGAGACGATCTCGCCGCGCTCGAGGAAGGCGTCGGCCACGGCCACGGCCTGATCGAGAAGCCCGCCGGGATTGTTGCGCAGGTCGAGCACGAAGCCGACGAGTTCCTCGCCGATCTCCTTCTTCAGACGCGTCACCGCCT
>BEIP01000196.1 GCA_002898955.1 bacterium HR39
CTGGACGAAGCGCTGCGCACCATGGACCCGCTCACCATCATCAACGAGCACCTGCTCGAGGGCATGAAGGTGGTGGGCGAACTGTTTGGCGCCGGAAAGATGCAGCTCCCCTTCGTGCTGCAGAGCGCCGAGACCATGAAGGCGGCGGTGGCCTACCTCGAGCGGTTCATGGAGAAGGTGGAGGGGCAGCACAAGGGCACCATCGTGCTGGCCACTGTCAAGGGTGACGTGCACGACATCGGCAAGAACCTGGTCGACATCATCCTCACCAACAACGGCTACAGGGTGATCAACCTCGGCATCAAGCAGCCGCTCTCCAGCATCCTCGAGGCGGCCGAGAAGCACGGGGCCGATGCCATCGGCATGTCGGGACTGCTGGTGAAGTCGACGCTGATCATGAAGGAGAACCTCGAGGAGATGCACCGCCGCGGCCTGCGCATCCCGGTCCTGCTGGGAGGAGCGGCACTGACCCGCGCCTTCGTCGAGGAGGACTGCTACCGCGCCTACGGCGAGGGACCGGTGGCCTACGCGCGCGACGCCTTCGACGGGCTCGCGCTCATGGACCGGGTGATGGAGGGCACTTTCGAGGACTACGTGCGCGAGCGGGCCGAGGCCGCCCGCGGCCGCAGCCGCCCCGGCCGGCGCCACCGGGCGCTGGAGCTGATGGAGCGTGCCGCCACGCCCGCCCTGCGCCCGGTGGACCTCGAGGAGATCCGCCTGCGGCGCGAGGAGCTGACCCGGGACGTGCCGGTGCCGCAGCCGCCCTTCTTCGGCCCGCGGGTGCTGGAGCACGTGCCGGTCGAGGCGCTGCTGCCCTATCTCAACGAGCAGATGCTCTACCAGTTCCACTGGGGTTACGAAAAGCAGGGGCGGCGGCTGGACGAATTCCTGGAGTGGGCGCGGCGCGAGCTGCGGCCGATACTCGAAGAGCTGCTGGAGGCCGACCGGCGCGAGAGGATCTTCGAGCCGCGGGCCATCTACGGCTACTTCCGCGCCGCCGGCGAGGGCAACGACCTGATCCTGTTCGACGAATCGGGCGAGCGGGAGATCGCCCGCTTCACCCTGCCCCGCCAGCAGCGCCCCGGCGGGCTGTGCATCGCCGACTTCGTGCGGGACGTGCGCGCTCCCGAGCGGGATGTGGTGGCGCTGCAGGTGGTCACCATCGGCGATCGGGCCTCCGAAGTCGCCCGCCGGTGGTTCGCCGAGAACCGCTACAACGACTATGTGCGGCTGCACGGTCTGTCGGTGGAGCTGGCCGAGGCGCTGGCCGAATACGTGCATGCGAAGATCCGCGCCGAGCTCGGCTTCGGCCATCTCGACGCGCGCGATCGGCGCGAGCTGCTCAGACAGGGCTATCGCGGCTCGCGCTACAGCTTCGGCTACCCCGCCTGCCCGAACCTCGCCGACCAGCGGGTGCTGCTGGAGCTGCTCGGCGCGGAGCGCATCGGCGTGGAGATGAGCGAGGGCGACCAGCTCCATCCCGAGCAGAGCACCTCGGCCATCGTCATCCACCACCCGCAGGCCCGCTACTTCGCCGTCTGAGGCCACGGCTTCCGGGCCGCAGGACCGTCACGCTCCCGTCCGGAACACGTCGCGGAACACTCTCGCCGGCGTGCGATCCGACCCGCGCACGTTCGGCGAGGTCGCGATCGTGCGTGCTGCCGTCGGACCGTTCCCGCCCCGGCGCTCGCGGCTCCCCCAGCCGCGGAGCTCTTCCGTATCGTCGCGCTCGATGACATGCCCGACGGTCGGACGAGCGTGCCGCCGGTGCAACGACTGATGGAGGCGATCGACGCCCGAAAGCCCCGGCCCGTCCTGCTGGTCTACGGTGACGGCCACACCTTCGAGCTGCACCGGCCGTTCCCGAACAGAGCACCGAACCTCCTCGCGCTGCAGGTCTTCGGCGATCGGGACGTCCATGCGGTCGAGATCCTCGTGGATCCGGACGATCCGGCCGTCTTCGCCGTACGCCCCCTGTGGAATCCGCACATGGCACCGCGCGGCTGATCCACCGCCGGCCTTCGGGCGGCTCCCGACGCCCTGCGGCCTCACCCGGCGGTGGGACCGCGGCTGTCCGGGTCCGGACGATGCGGACAGCGGGCCGGCGCGACGTGCCGATCCCGGGCGGCAGCCCACCGGGAGGGGGACGCGCGGGTGCGCGCTTCGCCGATCCGCGGCCATCCTCGCGGGGGACGCAGCCGGAGGGGTGGAGATGCTGCGCTGCTGGCGGCAGGCGGTCGGACGGCTCGCGGACGGCGGCGAGGGAGCATGTGCCGAGGCGCTGTGGATGGAACTGGTGGCGGCCGACGTCGGGGAGCGGAGGCGGGCCGCGGAGCTCGCGGGCATCGAACTGCCCCACCCGGCCGAGATGCACGGCGCCCCGCAGTCCCGCCGCTTCCGCACGGCCGACGGCCACGTGGTCTTCACGGTCCGCGTGCCGGTCGCCGCCGAGGGGCCTTCGCGGCTCGAGCCGCTGGTGCTCGCGCTGGGCCGCGAGCGGCTGGTCCCACTCGCGGCGGACGACCTGCCGGCGCTGCACGGGGCGCGGGGCCGGCTGTCGCAGCCGGCACCGCGCCCGCGCACCCCGGCGCGGGTCCTGCTGACGATCCTCGGGTCCCTCGCCGAGGAGCTCTCGGAGAGGCTCGAGGCCATCGAGCGGGCCGACGACGCGGCCTCGCGGGGAATCTTCGCGCACGCCCGCCAGGACGGCGAGGGTGGCCCGCTGCGGCGGCTTCCGGGTGACCTGGACGCAACGGCGATCTGCTCTCCGACATCCGCGAGAGCGTCGCCGATCTCCGGCACCTGCTGCGGGTGGGGGAGGAGGCCGGGGACGACGGGGTGGTGCCGCAAGTCGCGGCCGGCGGGGCGGCGAGTCGCCGGCGCCTTGCGCGCGATCTCGCGGCGGTCGCCGACCGCACGGGCGTCCTGCGCGGCGAGATCGGCCTTACGCTGGATGCGGCCATGGGCTTTCCGGCCTACGAACAGAACGAGAGCATCCGCATCTTCACCGTGCTCGCCCTCCCGTTCATGCCGCCCACGCTGATCGCGTCGATCTACGGCATGGACTTCCGCCACATGCCGGAGCTGGAGTGGACCTACGGCTCTCCGCTGGCGCTGCTGCTGATGCTGGCCTCGGCCCTGTTCGGCCGCTGGTGGTTCCGCCGCCGCGGGCTGCTTTGAACCCGCACCTGCGCCCGCGCGCGGCTCCCGCCCGGCGCGCGGCACCGGCACGAGGCCCGGCCTGCCGGTCCCGGTGCGGGCCTCTCCGGTCCTGCGGGGATCCGCACGTGGCGCTGGGTCTGCGCGCTGCCGCTCGGCCGCACCGGTCCGACGGCCGGGGCGATTCCGCTCACCGGGTCCGCTCCTGCCCCGGGCGGCGGACGCACACCACCGCGACGAACCGCCGGACCGGCCGGCCACGGCCCGTCCGACCCTCGGTTGCACCAAGACGCTCTCCGGGTCGGAGACCCCGCGGCCACGGCCCCGGGTGGAGTTCGGCGCGCCCCGACCGGCGTCGCGACTTCCGCGCACGCCGTCCATCCCGCCGGCGGGCCGTTCCTGCACGCCCGCGACGGGCCGTGAGCCTCCCCGGCAGCCCGCACTCTCGGTCGTCTCCCCGTCGTTGTATTCCGGCACGCGAGGTGCGCTGGCCACGTCCACCCGACACCGGCTCCTGCCCCGGCGCGGCCGTCGGCCCCGATCCCGAGGGGCCCCGAACCGGCACAGCCGGCGATGGCGGAGCCCCCCTCGTGCCGGCACGGCGGCCCGCCGGCGCGGCCGGTGAGCATGATCGGGCTCACGCCACCCGGCGGGTGCGGCCGCGGGCGGCGGCCTCCTCCGCCGGTGCGAACAGTGCGCCGCAGGCCAGCTCCACCGGATAGTCCAGCACGTCCAGCAGGATGCGTTCGCCGTCGACCCCTTCCACCACCACGCTCACCCCCGCCCTGCGGCAGTCCTCGAACAGGGCGGTGAGGGCGGGATCGACGGGATCGTCCGGCGAGTGCGCGCGCAGCGGCCCGGCCGGCAGCAGCAGGAAGGAGAAACCGAGGCGGCGGATGCGCTCGGCCGAAAGACCGCCCGGATCCTGCACCTTCAGACCCAGCTCGATGCGCCCGGGCACCAGCAGGTCGGTCAGCAGGTCCACCGGCAGCGCCTCGGGCCCCTCGCCGGCCGGCGGCTCCAGCACGAGGACGAGGGTGCAGCCGGAGGGGGACGGGTCGCCCGCCAGCGCCTGCAGGCGGCCGCGGGCGCCGGCGGTCACCAGCACCATGGGGTCCACGTCGACCAGGAGAGCCGTGGCGCCCGCGGGCCCGCCCGGCTCCCTCACCCGCGTGATCGCCCGGGCGAGGCGGCCGAGCTCGCGGCCCGGCGAGCG
>BEIP01000197.1 GCA_002898955.1 bacterium HR39
CCATCTTCGCCGCCGTCTCGGGCTCGAGCGCCGCCACCGTCTCCACCATCGGCAAGATGTCGATCCCCGAACTGCTGCGCCGCGGCTATCCCGAGCACATGGTGGTGGGCACGCTCGCCGGCGCCGGCACCCTCGGGCTCATGATCCCGCCCTCGCTCATCCTCATCGTCTACGGCGTGACCATCAACGAGAGCATCGCGCGGCTGTTCGTGGCCGGCGTGCTGCCGGGGCTGGTGCTGGCGGCGCTGTTCATGGGCTATGTGGTGGTGTGGGCGCTGCTGCACCCCGAGGCGGTGCCGCCCGAGCCGGTGCTGCCGCTTCGCGAGCGCATCCGCCGCACGAGGCGCCTGCTGCCCGTGCTCGGTCTGATCCTCGCGGTACTGGGGTCCATCTATTTCGGCCTCGCCACCGCCACCGAGGCCGCCTCCTTCGGCGTGGTGGGGGCACTGCTGGTCGCCTGGCTGCAGGGTTCGCTCACCCGCGAGAGCTTCCGCGAGAGCCTGTTCGGGGCGGTGCGTACCTCGGCCATGATCGCGCTCATCCTCATGGGGGCGGCCTTCCTGTCGCTGTCCATGGGCTTCACCGGCCTGCCGCGGGCGCTCGCCGAGTGGATCGCCTCGCTGCAGCTCTCCCCGGTGGCGCTGATCGCGGCGCTCACCGTCTTCTACGTGGTGCTGGGGTGCTTTCTCGACGGCATCAGCGCCGTGGTGCTGACCATCGCGGTGGTCGAGCCGATGATCCGCACGGCCGGCATCGACACCGTCTGGTTCGGCATCTTCATCGTCGTGGTGGTGGAGACCGCGCAGATCACGCCGCCCATCGGCTTCAACCTGTTCGTCCTGCAGGGGATGACCGGGCGCGAGATCGACTGGATCGCCCGCGTGTCGCTGCCCTTCTTCCTGCTGATGGTGGCGATGGTGGCGATCCTCGTGGCCTTCCCCGAGCTCGCCACCTGGCTGCCGCAGACCATGTGGGAGCGGCAGGGCTGAAGGCCACCGCCCGGGACGCCGGACGTCGCCGAAAGGAGAAGGGGCCGCCCGCGGGCGGCCCCTCCGTGTTGCTGCGGTGCGGTCCCGTGGGGACCGGCGGCCTCAGAGGCGGCCGCCACCGCCCGGGAAGCGCCGGCCGCCGCCGCGCGGGCCACCGCCCCGCGGGCCGCTGCGCGGACGGTCCTCCGCCTCGCGCACGGCGAGCGGACGGCCGCCGAAGTCCTTGCCGTTGAGGGCCCGGATCGCCGCCTGGGCCTCCTCCTCGCTGCCCATCTCGACGAAGCCGAAGCCGCGCGAGCGGCCGGTCTCGCGGTCGGTCGCGATCTTGGCCGACACGACCTCGCCGTGCTGCTCGAACAGCGTCTCGAGCTCCTCAACGGTGGTGCGGTAGGGGAAGTTGGCGACGAAGAGCTTCCGCGTCATGACGTCTTCACTCCAGGGTCCTGCGGAACACGATGTGGCTGCCGGCCGGGGTCCGACCCGACAGTTCCGCCTGTACCCTGGTTTGGAAACGTCACGGCGTGGACGACACGGAGATCGACGCCGGGCGCGATGACCTGGGAACGGCGGCACGCAGGCCGCACGGCTGCGAACGGAACGTGACGGACGCCGAACTCCGGACGAAGCGACAACCACCGTCCATCTAGCGCCGGGCACACCGGAACGCAAGAGGAAAAATGCAGCCCGCTCAGGCGTCCCCGTTCCCGCGGTCCACGGGGGTGCCCGGCTCCGGGACGGACTTCGCTTCCGCCGCTGGCTGCGCGTCCTCCGACGGCCCGGCCGCCGGCGCCGTCGCCGCGGTCCGCCCGCCCGCACGGCCGCCACCACGGCGCGCGGCCGGCTCCCGCGGGGCCTCCTCCCGCTCCTGCTGCAGCCGCGCGAGCTGGCCGCGCAGCTCCTCCACCTGGGCCTCGAGGGTCCGCACCTTCTCCGCGAGCTGCTCCGTCTCGGGACCCGGAGCGGGAGCGGCGGCCGGGGCCTCCTCCGCCTCTTCCCCGGCTTCCTCCGCCGGGGGCGCCTGCGGGCCGCCGAAGGGCGAGAACATGCCCATCGCCCGGCGGAACAGCTCGAGGTTCTGGCGGGCCAGCTCCTCGAAGGGGGTCACCGGCGGGGCGAAGGGGCCGAGCGCCTGCTGCATGTAGGTGCGAAGCTGCTCCTGGTGGCGCACGAAGTTCTCGAGGCTCAGCTCGAGATAGCGCGAGAGCAGCGAGCGCATGCTGTCGTCGTAGAGCGCGATCAGCCGCCGCAGGAAGCCGATGGGCAGCGGATTGCGGCCCTTGGCGTCCTCCTCGAGGATGATCTGGGTGAGCACCGAGCGGGTGATGTCCTCGCCGGTGCGCGCGTCGTAGACCACGAATTCCTCTCCCTCGCGCACCATGCGCCCGAGATCCTCGAGGGTGACGTAGCTGCTGGTGGCCGTGTTGTAGAGGCGCCGGTTGGCGTACTTCTTGACGACGGCCACCCGCGACCGCTCACCGCTCCGGCCCTGCTGCGCCCGACCGCGATCCGACATGTGCTCCTCCCGACGGCGACGGGGCCTCCGTCGGGCCCCGTCGCGAATTTCGCACATGCGAAAGGCGGTCTCAAGCCCCGGCGGACTCTTCCGCGCCGCCCTCCCGCACTTCTTCCACCGCGGCCTCCTCGGGACGCTCCAGCAGACCGGCGGCCTCCAGCTGGACGACCGCCTCCTCTTCCGAGCGGGCCACGTTGACGGTGATCGGTACCTCCACCTCGGGGTGCAGCGCCACGATCACCGTGTGGACGCCGAGGGTCTTGATGGGGCGCTCGAGCCGCACCTGGCGTCGGTCGATGGTGATGCCCACCTCGCGCAGCGCCTCGACGATCTCGCGCGCCGAGACGGACCCGTAGAGCTGGCCCGTCTCGCCGGCCGGGCGCAGGATGGTGACCTGCGTGCCCTCGATTCGCTTCGCCACCTCCTCCGCCTCGCGCCTGAGCTCGAGATTGCGCGCCTCCAGCTCCCTGCGGCGCTTTTCGAACTCCCTGAGCGTCTCCTCGGTGGCGCGCAGCGCCTTGCCCTGCGGAATCAGGTAGTTGCGGGCGTAGCCCGGCGCGACGTCCACCACGTCGCCCATCTGGCCGAGCTTGGGCACCCGCTCGAGCAGGATGACCTTCATGCCGGAACTCTCCCCGTCAGCGTGCCGCCGCCACGGCTCAGCGGTGGTCGGTGGTGAAGGGCAGCAGCGCGAGGATGCGGGCGCGCTTGATGGCCTTGGTCAGCGCACGCTGCTCCTTGGCCGTGGTGGCGGTGATGCGCCGCGGGATGATGCGCCCGGTCTCCGAGATGAAGCGCTGCAGCAGCTTGGGGTCCTTGTAGTCGATCTTCGGCGCGCCCTCGCCGGCGAACGGGCTCGCCTTCTTGCGCCGGAAGAAGGGCCGGCGGATCACCACCGTCGGCGGCTCGACGTGGCGCTGCGGCGCCCGTTCCTCCACCTGCCCCTCGACGGGCTCCTCGTTCGGAATCGCGGTCTCGTCGCTCATCGCACGGATCTCCCGGAATCAGCGGCGCCGCTCGTCGCGGCCGGAACGGGTCTGGAGGATCGGCGAGGGCTCGTCGCTGAGCTCCTCCACCTTGACGGTGAGGAAGCGCAGCACGTCGTCGTTGAAGCGCTCGCGCTCCTCGATCTCGCGCACCACCTCGCCCGGCGCCTCGAAGCGCAGGTGCAGGTAGTGGCCCTTGCGGTGCTTGCGGATGCGGTAGGCCAGATTCCTGAGGCCCCAGTACTCCGCCAGCACCACCCGGCCGCCGCGCTCGGTCACGAGCGAGCGGATCTCCTCGGCGATGTTCTGGGCCTGCTGCGGCGTCAGATCCGGCCGCGCGATGAAGGTGTGCTCGTAGTTCGACATCGGACGCGCTCGTCCTCCGGTTTCGCTGGAACACGCACGACACGAACGGGGAGCACCGCCCCTCGCGGTGCCCCGGCCCCTTCGAGGCCACGGACCGCCCGGCTGGCCGGATGCCGGCGTGCCGATGCGGCGGCCGCCCATATACGGGCGGGTTCCGTCCGGGACAAGGCCGCGGCAGCGCCCGGCCGCTGGCGGAGGCGGGCACGGCCTGCTATGGCCGGGGCGGTCCGTGGTGCGAAGCGGGAGGCACCCTTGAGCGACACCGCCACCGTCGGCCGCTGGCTCGGGGAGAACTTCGCGCCCTGGGTGCGCGATCTGGCCATCGAGGTCGCCGAGGCCGCACCCGGGCGGGTGGTGCTGCGCGTTCCGACCACGCCGCGCATCGCCCGGGTGGGCGGCATCGTCTGCGGCCAGGCGATGATGGCGCTGGCGGACACCGCCGTGGCCTTGGCGCTGGCCGCGCTGCGCGGCGCCTTCGTGCCCACCACCACCGTCTCCCAGACCACCACCTTCC
>BEIP01000198.1 GCA_002898955.1 bacterium HR39
CACCACGCTGCTGCTGCTCGCCTAGCTGCTGCTCGGGGCGCCCGCACTCATGGCGCTCTTGGCCGACGTTCTCGGCCTGCCGTCGGTTGCGCGCGATCTCCTCGTGGTCCATGCCGCCGCGCCGCCGGTGACGGCTTCGGGCGCCATCGCTCTCCTGCTCGGCCTCGAGGTGGAGCTCGCGGTGCTCGCCACCACCGCCGCGACCCTGCTGGCACCGCTCACCCTGGCGCTGGTGCTGGAGCGCGGCACCGGCCTCGACCTCGCCCTCTCCGCCCCGGAACTGGCCCTGCGCCTCGCGGTCTTGCTCGGCGTGTGCCACCTCGCGGCGTGGGCGCTGCGGCGACGCGTCGGACCGCTCGGGCTGCTCGCCAACGCACGCCTGCTCGACGGCGTGGCCGTCGTGGGCCTGCTGGTGTTCGCGCTCGCGGTGATGGACGGGGTGGCGGAGCGGCTGCGGCTGGAGCCGGCGCGCGGCGTCGACCTGCTGCTCTTCGCTTTCGCCGCCAACGCCGGCCTGCAGGTCCTGGGCGCGCTGCTGTTCGCCCACCGCGGCGCGCGCACCGCGCTCACCGTGGGGCTGCTCTCGGGCAACGGCAATCTGGCGCTGGTGATCGCGGGCCTCGGGGAGAGCGCGCCGGCCGTGCTCGCCCTCTACGTGGCGCTGGGCCAGTTCCCCGTCTACCTGCTGCCGGCCCTGCAGGCCCCGCTCTACCGGCGGCTTCTGGGCCCGCCCGACGGCGGCTGAGCGCCGGGTGAGGCCAGCGCCTCGGTGAAGGCGGCGCGCGCCTCGGGATCGCCCGCGAGGGTGCGCACGGACTCCGCACATGAGAGACCCGGTGCGAGGCGGCAGTGGACGAGGCGCAGCACGGCCGGCCGGGTCAGCGCCGGCAGATCCGTTCCCGCCGTCGGGATCTCGGCGATCCGCACCGGCCGGCCGGCGATGCGCACGGACGTTCGGGCGCGGCGTTGGCGCCGATGCACAGCCGCGGGAAGCGGGCTGCGAGGTCCACCTGTACGACGCCGCCCGAGCCCGGCCGGGTCCACGCCCCGGCCGGGACCTCGCACGGGTGGGATTCGGCGATTTTCACCAGTCGTCTTCAGGTGATCCAGGCGAGGCGCAGGAGATTGGTGGCGCCGGGCGTGCCGAAGGGCATGCCGGCGGTGACGATGATCGGATCGCCCGGCTCGCCCAGCCCCGTCGCCCGCGCCCAGCGGCAGGCCTTCTGCACCATGTCGTCCACGTCGCGGGCATCCTCGGTCAGGACCGACCGCACGCCCCAGAACAGGGTGAGCTTGCGGGCGGTGGAGGGTCGGGTGGCGAGCCCGAGGATCGGCCGCTCGGGGCGCTCGCGCGAGGCGCGCTGGGCGGTGGTGCCGGAGGTGGTGTAGGTCACGATGCAGGCGGCCTTCATCACCCGCGCCACATCCGCCGCCGCCAGGGTGATGGCGTCCTCCGCCCGCGGCTCGGCCTCGGCGCGGAAGCTCGCGAGATAGGCCCGGTAGAGCTCGTCCCGTTCCACCTCGGCGATGATGCGCCGCATCATGCGCACGGCCTCGACCGGATGGCGCCCGGTGGCGGTCTCGGCCGAGAGCATCACCGCATCGGCCCCGTCGAAGACGGCGGTGGCCACGTCAGAGGCCTCGGCCCGGGTCGGGACGGGGTTGAAGCGCATGCTCTCCAGCATCTGGGTGGCCACCACCACCGGGCAGCCCACCTCGCGCGCCACGCGCACGATGCGCTTCTGGATGCCCGGCACCTTCTCGGGCGGCAGCTCCACACCGAGATCGCCGCGCGCCACCATGAGGCCGTCGGAGATCTCGGCGATCTCGCGGAGGTGCTCGAGGGCAGCGGGCTTCTCGATCTTGGCGATCACGAAGGCGCGCCCCATCACCAGCCGGCGTGCCGCCGCCACGTCCTCCGGCCGCTGGACGAAGGAGAGCGCCACGTAGTCCACACCCTCGTCGAGGGCGAAGACCAAGTCCTCCATGTCCTTCTCGGTGATGGCCGGAATGGGCAGCACCACGCCCGGCACGTTGACGCCCTTCTGTCCGGTGAGCTCGCCGCCCACCTCCACCACCGCCTCCATGCGGTCCCCGGCCACCTGCTCCACCCGCAGCCGCAGGCGCCCGTCGTCCAGCAGCAGCTCGAGACCCGGCCGGGCGACCTGGAAGATCTCCCGATGCGGCAGCGGCAGCCGCGTGGCGTCTCCGGGCTGCGGGTCGAGGTCGAGACGGACCCGCGCGCCGGGCTCCAGCACCACCGGCTCCTCCCGCAGCGTGCCGATGCGCAGCTTGGGGCCCTGGAGATCGGCGATCACCGCGATGGGCCGGCCGAGCTCCAGCTCGAGACCGCGCACCCGGCGGATGCGGCGGCGGTGATCCTCGTGGGTGCCGTGGGACATGTTGAGGCGCACCACGTCGACTCCGGCCTCCAGCAGCTCGCGCATGCGGCCGGGCTCGTCGACGGCGGGCCCGAGGGTGGCGACGATCTTGGTGCTGCGGAAGGATGGCACGGCTGCGACCTCCGCCTGTCCGCGCGGGTGTTAGGCGCAGGGCGGGCGGCTGTCAGCTCCCGGCCGGGGAGGGAGCGTGCGCATCCACCAGCGCACGGCAGCGCGCCACCACGGCGTCGAACATCTCCGGCGTGAGCCGGCCGGTGTTCAGATTGTAGCGGGAGGTGTGATAGCTGCCCACCAGCACCGTACGACCGTCCAGCGGGCATGCGGCGCCGTGGGCGAAGCCGTTCTTCGTCGGGCTGTGGCCGAAGACCCGCAGCACCGCCTCCCACGCCACCCGCCCCAGCGCCAGCACCACCACCGGCTGCGGCGGCACCACCAGCTCCGGCTCGAGGAAGACGCGGCAGTTCGCCACCTCCTCGGTGGTGGGACGGTTCCGCGGCGGGACGCAGCGGACCGCGTTGGTCACCCGGCAGTCGACCAGCTCGAAGCCGTCGTCGGGCCGCGCCCGGTAGGTGCCGCGGGCGAAGCCGTGGCGCTGCAGGGTGGGGTAGAGGAGCTCGCCCGCCCAGTCGCCGGTGAAGGGACGCCCGGTTCGGTTCGCTCCGGCGAAGCCCGGGGCGAGGCCCACCACCAGGAGCCGCGCGGCCGGATCGCCGAAGCTCGGCACCGGCGCGTTCCACCAGTCGCGATGACGCCGCCGCGCCTCCTCGCGGAAGGCGACGAGGCGCGGGCAGCGCGGACAGTCGCGTGGCGGCTGCGGACGCTCGGGATTCCGGACCACCCTCAGTCGAGCTCCTCGTCCTCCTCTTCGCCCTGCGGCAGGCGGTGGAGGCTCTCCTCGCGCTGCGGGATGCTCTCGCGCTCGATCGCTGCCCGCAGGTCGGCCAGATCGAGGAAGAAGTCGGCCTGGCGCCGCAGCTCGTCGGCGATCAGCGGCGGCTGGGTGCGGATGGTGCTCACCACCGTCACGCGCACGCCGCGGCGCTGCAGGGCCTCCACCAGCCGGCGGAAGTCACCGTCGCCCGAGAAGAGCACCGCGTGCTGGATGTGGGGCGCCAGTTCCATCATGTCGACGGCGATGTCGACATCCATATTGCCCTTGTACTTGCGCCGCCCGCCGCCGGCGTATTCCTTGAGCGGCTTGGTGACCATCGTGTAGCCGTTGTATTCGAGCCAGTCCACCAGCGGGCGGATGGGCGAATACTCCTGTTCGTCGAGCAGCGCCGTGTAGTAGTAGGCACGCAGAAGCCGGCAGTTCGTGGAAAAGTTCTTCAGGACCTTGCGATAGTCGATGTCGAATCCGAGCGCACGCGCCGCCTGATACAGGTTGGCGCCGTCGATGAACAGCGCCACCCGTTCGTATGGTTCACAGAAGTGTACGTATGCGGGCTGCACCTGTCGTCTCCCCGGTCCGGAACCGTTTCCGGTCCCGCTCGTTTCGCGCTGGGTGCGAATATTACGTACCGCGCGTGCAGGGCAAGGCCCCAAGCACACCGCGGCGCCGGAAAAAAACGGTCCCGCCCCGCACCCGCCGCCGCGCGTCGACCCGGAAGTGGACACGGCCCGGACGTTCCCGCTCTCCCCGGCGCCGCATCCCTGGACGATCGCTGCACGCTCCGTCAACCCGTGGTAGAAACGTCGCGGCAGCCCACGCACGTGATCGTGATGACCCGTCTCCTTCCCGCCCGCCTCGCGGCCGGATTCGAACGCATCCTCGACTTCCTCTATCCGCCGCGCTGCGCGGCCTGTGCCGCCTTCGTCGACCGCCACGGCCACCTGTGCGCCGACTGCTGGAGCGGGCTGCGGCTGCTGACGCCGCCGCTGTGCCGCGCCTGCGGGCTGCCGCTGCCGCAGGGCGCCGGCCCCGACCCGCTGTGCGCCGCCTGCACCGC
>BEIP01000199.1 GCA_002898955.1 bacterium HR39
TGGCACGAGGTGGTGGCCTTCCTGCGCTGGCTGCAGGACGACCACTTCACCTTCCTCGGCGCCGCCCGCTACCGGCTGGAGGAGACCGACGGGGTGCTGCGCCTGCGCCGCGAGGAGGGCTCGGGGCTGGGCATCCTGCGCGAGAGCGCTCCCTATTCGGCCAGCTTCGACGCCCTGCCCGAGGACATGCGCCGGCGCGCGGCCGAGCCGATGCCGCTTTTGCTCGTGACCAAGGCCACCGCGCGCAGCACCGTCCACCGGCCCGCCTATCTCGACTATGTCGGCATCAAGCGGTACGCCGGGGACGGCCGGGTGATCGGCGAGAACCGCATCCTCGGTCTCTTCACCTCGGCCGTTTACGGCCGCAGCCCGTTCTTCATCCCCCTGCTGCGCCGCAGGCTCGAGCGGGTGTTCGCGCGGAGCGGACTCGATCCGCGCAGCCACGACGGCAAGGCCTTCCGCTATATTCTCGAATCCTACCCCCGCGACGAGCTGTTCCAGATCGGCGAGGACGAGCTGCTGGCGATCGCCCGTGAGATCCTGCATCTGCAGGAGCGCCAGCGCATCCGCCTGTTCGTGCGCCCGGATCCCTGGGGGCGTTTCGCGAGCTGCCTCGTGCTGGTGCCGCGCGAGCGCTACAACACCCAGCTGCGCGAGCGCTTCGCCGCCATCCTCGCCGAGGCCTTCGGTTCCCCCGAGATCGAGCACCAGGTCTTCTTCGGCGAATCCGTCTCCGCCCGGGTGCTGTTCCTGGTCCGCACGCCGCAGGGCGTGCCCGGGGAGCTCGACGTCGAGGCGCTGGAGCGCCGGCTCGTGGAGGCGGCGCGCGAGTGGACCGACGCGCTGGCCGCCGCGCTGGTCGGGGAGCTCGGCGAGGAGCGGGGCAACGCGCTGTTCCGGCGCTACGCCCGCGGTTTCCCGCTCGCCTACCGCGAGTCCGTCGCCCCGCGCGCGGCGGTGGCCGACATCCTCGCCATCGAGGAGCTCGCCCGCCAGACGGCCCGCGAGCTCCAGACGCGGCTCTATCGCCGGCTGGAGGAACCGGAAGAGCGGGTGCGCTTCCGGGTGGTGCGGCGCAGCGAGCCCATGCTCCTCGCGCAGGCGCTGCCGATCCTCGAGGCCACCGGCCTCGTGGTGAGCGACGAGCAGAACTTCGAGGTCCGCACCGACGCCGGCACCTTCTGGATCCACGACTTCGGCTGCACCGCGCCGGTGCCGGTGGACGTGGACGCGCTGCACGAGCGCTTCTGTGCGCTCTTCGTCGGCGTGTGGGAGGGACGTTACGAGAGCGACGGCTTCGACGCGCTGCTGCTGCGCGCCGGGCTCGATGCCGACCGCATCGCCGTGCTGCGGGCCTACGCCCGCTACATGCAGCAGATCGGCACGCCCTTCAGCCAGAGCTACATCCGCCAGACGCTGGTGGCGAACGCCGATCTCGCCGCCCTGCTGGCCGCCCTGTTCGACGCCCGCTTCGATCCGGACCTCGACGAGGAGGCCCGGCGCGAGCGCACGGCGCGGCTCGCCGAGCGGCTGCGCGCCGGCCTCGAGCGGGTGCAGAGCCTCGACGAGGACCGCATCCTGCGCGGCTATTTCGGCCTGATCCTCGCCACGCTGCGCACCAACGCCTTCCGCACCGAGCCCGACGGTTCGCGCCGCCGCTTCCTGTCCTTCAAGTTCGACAGCGCCGCGGTGCCCGGCGTACCGCGGCCGGTACCCTGGCGCGAGGTGTTCGTCTACGCGCCGTGGGTGCAGGGCGTGCACCTGCGCGGCGGACCGGTGGCGCGCGGCGGCATCCGCTGGTCGGACCGGCGCGAGGACTTCCGCACCGAGGTGCTGGGGCTCATGAAGGCGCAGATGGTCAAGAACGCCATCATCGTGCCCACCGGCGCCAAGGGCGGCTTCGTGCTCACCCGGCCGCCGGCGGATGCCGAAGCCCTGCGGGATGCGGGCGTGGAGGCCTATCGCACCTTCGTCCGCGGTCTGCTCGACATCACCGACAATCTGGACGGCGAGAGCGTGGTGCCGCCGCCGCAGGTGGTGCGGCACGACGGCGACGATCCGTACCTCGTGGTGGCGGCCGACAAGGGCACCGCCACCTTCTCCGACATCGCCAACGCCATCGCCGCCGAATACGGCTTCTGGCTCGGCGACGCCTTCGCCTCGGGCGGCTCCACCGGCTACGACCACAAGAAGCTCGGGATCACCGCCCGCGGGGCGTGGAAGTCGGTGGAGCGCCACTTCCGCGAACTCGGCATCGACCCCGCCCGCGACACCTTCACCGTGGTCGGCATCGGCGACATGTCGGGCGACGTCTTCGGCAACGGCATGCTGCTGTCCGACCGCATCCTGCTGGTGGCGGCCTTCGACCACCGCCACATCTTCCTCGATCCTACCCCCGACCCGGACGTCTCCTTCCGCGAACGCCGGCGTCTGTTCGGGCTGCCGCGCTCCTCCTGGGCCGACTACGACCGCTCGCTGATCAGCCCGGGCGGCGGCGTGTGGCCGCGCAGCGCCAAGCGCATCCCCGTCTCGCCCGAGGCGGCGCGGGTGCTGGGGATCGAGCCCGGCGAGCTGACGCCCCCCGAACTGATCCGGGCGATCCTGCGGGCGCCGGTGGACCTGCTCTACAACGGCGGAGTGGGGACCTTCGTCAAGGCGCGTGCCGAGAGCCACGCCGAGGTGCAGGACCGCGCCAACGACGCCATCCGCGTGGATGCGGAGGAGCTGCGCTGCCGGGTGGTGGCCGAGGGCGGCAATCTCGGCTTCACCCAGCGCGCGCGGATCGTCTACGCCCTGCGCGGCGGCCGCATCGACACCGACTTCGTCGACAACTCCGCCGGCGTCGACTGTTCGGACCACGAGGTCAACATCAAGATCGCCCTCGATGCGGTGGTGCGGGCCGGTGATCTCACCGTCAAACGGCGCAACCGCCTGCTGGCCGACATGGCCGGCGAGGTGGTCGACCTCGTGCTGCGCCACAACCGCGACCAGAACCTGGCGCTCTCCGTCGGCCAGCATCTCGGCCCGCGGCTCGTGGACGCGCAGCTGCGGCTGCTGGCGGAGCTGGAGGCGAGGGGGCTCGCCGACCGCGAGCTGGACGTGCTGCCGGACGCCGCCGAGATCGAGCGGCGGCGAGCCGACGGGCGCGGCTTCGTGCGCCCGGAGCGGGCCTTCCTGCTGGCCCACGCCAAGCGCTGGCTGAAGGCGGAGCTGCTCGCCACCGACATTCCCGACCGCGCCTTCCTGATCGGCGAACTCGAGCGGTACTTCCCGACGCCGCTCCGCGAGCGCTTCCGCGACGCCCTCCACCGCCACCGGCTGCGGCGCGAGATCGTCGCCACCCGGCTCGCCAACGCCATGGTGGACCGGGGCCTCGAGACCTTCGCGCTGGAGCTGCGCGACGAGACCGGGGCCGAGATCGCCGATGTGACCTTGGGCTTCGTCACCGCACGCGAGGTGCTGGGGATCGAGGCCCTGTTCGAGGCGGTGGACCGCCTGCCGACCACGGTCTCCGCCGAGGTGCAGCTGCGGCTGTTCGCGCTGCTGCGCGATGCGCTGGTGCGGGGCAGCCGCTGGTTCGTCGTCCACGGCGGGCGGCCCTTCTCGATCCGCGCCGCCGTGGCCCGCTTCGCGCCCGGCCTCGCGGCGCTGGGCGAACATCTGGCCGAGGTGCTGCCGCCGGCACGCCGCCGGGCGGTGGAGGGCGAGGTCGGGCGGCTGGTGGACGAGGGGATCCCGGAGGAGCTGGCGCTGGCGCTGGTCCGCCTGCCGCTGCGGCTCGCCGCGCTCGATGCGGTGCGGGTGGCGGAAGGGGCGGGCGACACCACGCCTTCGGCGCTGCTCGCGGCGGGACGGCTGTGGTTCGCGCTGGAAGCGGCGCTCGGCCTCGACCGGCTGCGCGCGCGGCTGCGCGAACTCGCCGCCGTCGGCCCGTGGGACCGCCTCGCCCTCACCGGGCTGGAGGGGGAGCTGGACGCGACCGCCCGGCGTCTTGCCGCCACCGCCCTCGCGGCGGGGCTCGACGCCCCGCCGGAGGAGCTGGTGGAGCGGCTGTCCGCCTGGCTCGGGCGCGAGGTGCACGGCACAGCGCGCTACCGGCGCCTGTTCGCCGAGATGGTGGAGGCGGGCCGCGTCGATCTCGCCGGCGCTTCGGTGCTGGTCCACGCCCTGGCGGCGCTCGAGCCCCGGGCGCCGCCGGCGGGCCTGGCGGCGGCCGGAGCGTCCGGCGGTCCGCGGTCGGAGCGGGACGACGCCGGGGATGGCGGGGTCGCGGAGGCGGCCGGCGAAGCCGCGGGCACGGCCGCCGCGCCGTAGACGCGGGCCCCAAGG
>BEIP01000200.1 GCA_002898955.1 bacterium HR39
CGCGGTGCTGGCCTCCTTCCGCCGCCAGCTCCGCACCCGCCCGGACCTCTTCGTGGAAGCGCGCACGGCGGCGGACGTGGAGCGGGCGGTGGAAACCGACCGCCTCGCCGTGGCCTTCGACCTCGAGGGCGGGAGGGTGCTGCAGGGCCGGCCGGAGCTCGTGGAGCTCTTCGCCGATCTCGGCGTGCGCCAGATCCACCTCGCCTACAACCGCAACAACGAGCTCGGCGGCGGCTGCTACGACGCCGACGTCCCGCTCACGCCGCTCGGGCGGCGCATCGTCGAGGCGGTCTACGCCTGCGGGCTGTTCATGGACCTCTCCCACACCGGCCGGCGCACGAGCCTTGACGTCATCCATCTCGGCCTCGGGCCGGTGGTGTTCAGCCATGCCAATCCGCGTGCGCTGAAGGACGATCCGCGCAATGTGGAGGACGAGCGCATCCGCTTGTGCGCCGGGACCGGGGGGGTCTTCTGCGTCACCGGCGTGGGACGCTTCCTCCCCGACCCGGAGGCTTCCAGCCAATCCATCGTGCGCTGCATCGAGCACGTGCTGGACCTCGTCGGCCCGCAGCACGTGGGGCTGTCGCTGGACTACGAGTATCCCGCCGACGGGCTCGACGATTCGCCCACCGCCTTCCGGCCCGACATGGCCTTCGACCGCGCCTACTGGTGGCCGCCCGCATACGGCTACGGACAGGGCATCCGCGGGATCCGGATCGCCACGCCGGAACAGCTTCCCGAAATCGCCGATCTGCTGGCCGCCCGCGGCCACGACGACGCCACGATCCGCGCGGTGCTGGGTGGCAACATGCTGGACCTCGCCCGGCGCGTGTGGCGGGGCTGAGGCATCGGGGTACCGCGAGACGCGCTGAGTCCGCGACACGGCCACCGTCCCCGGGCATGGTTGCGGGCGGGTTGACGGGTACACGGCCATGATGCGGCCGGAGGACGAGGGCAGGGCGGTGCGGCGGATGGAGATCCTCCGCCCCGACGGCTCGACGGTGCGGTGGGAGCGCCGGCGGGCGGCGGGCGTGCTGCGTCCCTACGGGCCGCGCCATCCGGCTGAGCGCCGCGCCGCCCGGCGCCCGGCGGGCGAGCCGGCACGCGGCCGCGAGCTGGACCTGGAGGTCTGAGCCCAAGCCGGAGAAAGGGGAAGGGCGCCCGGCGGGGGCGCCCCGTGCCGGCCGGTGCGGCGCGTCGCCGTCAGTCGGCGATCAGGAAGGGGTCGGGCTGCACGGTGGCGAAGGGCACATCCCGCAGGTGCACCGGCCGGTCGAGCTCGTGGAGGTGCACCTCGCGGCCGCCGTGTGCACGCAGGATGCGCTCAGCCAGGGCGGCGTCGCGTCCCTCGCGCAGCCGCACCCACAGCACGATGCCGCCCGCCTCCACCTCGCGCGCGAGGCCCTCGAGATAGCGGCGTTCGATGCCGCGGCCGGCGAGCCAGCCGAGCCCGCCGCCCACGGCCCCGGCGGCGAGCGCGATGCCCCAGGCGGCCAGCAGTTCCGTCCCGATCACCACCGCCGCGGCGCCGCCGGTGAAGCCCGCCAGCAGCGCCAGGGCGGCGGCGAGGGCCGCCTTGCCCTCGGCCCGCTCGTGGCGGTCCACCGGCACCCGCGCCGGCGCCTCGGGATCGTCCGCCACCTCGTCCATCGCGACGCGTTCGCGGTGCAGCGCCCGCCGCAGGGTCTCCGGTGCGGCGACGATGGCGATGTCGGCGCGGTCGAAGCCGTGCAGCTCCAGCTCCTCGACGGCGTCCTCGAGCCTGTCGGGATCGTCGAACAGGGCCACCAGTTCGCGGCAGTGGTCGAAGTCCACCACCCGCTCGCCCTCTTCCGTCCATCGGCGTGCCATGACGCGTCCCTCCCGGTTCGGGTCCTGCCCGGGAGGATGCCATGGACGGAGCCGCGACGCAAGGTCGCGGTGCGTCACGATGTCGCGAGGAGGGACGGGTCCAGCTCCTCCAGCGCCCGCTCCGGCTCGTCCAGCCGCGCGAGGGCGGGGGGAAGGATGCGGCGGGCGAAGAAGCGGGCGAGGCCCGGCCAGGCCGCCCCGGCCGCGTCGGATCCGGCGCGGGTGGCGCCGCGGGCCAGCAGGAAGGCACCGAGCGACGCCCCGAAGGCGTCGAGGTACGGCACCGCCATCGCCTCGCGCCGGTCACCGTCGAGCCGCTGGAGGATGCGGGTGGCCTCCCGCAGCCGTCCGAGCGCGCCGCGCAGGGCCGGCGCCAGATCGGCGACCGCTCCCGCCTCGACGGCGGGCAGCTCCGCCTCCAGCTCGTGGAACAGCTCCCAGGGCAGCGCGCCGTTCTCGATGGTGAGCTTGCGGCCGACCAGGTCCTTGGCCTGGATGCCGTTGGTGCCCTCGTAGATGGGTGTGATGCGCACGTCGCGGTAGTACTGCGCCACGCCCGTCTCCTCGATGAAGCCGGCGCCGCCGAAGACCTGCACGGCGGTGGAGCAGATCTCCACCGCCCGGTCGGTGCACCAGGCCTTGACGATCGGGGTGAGCAGGGCGACGCGACCCTCGGCGCGGCGGCGCTCGGCCTCGTCGGGATGGCGGTGCGCGCGATCGGTCTCGGCACCGGCCAGATAGCACAGCGCCCGCATGGCGGCGGTCAGCGCCCGCATGCCGAGCAGCATGCGCCGCACGTCGGGATGCTCGACGATGGGCACGCGGCGGCCGTCCCGCTGGCCCTGGATGCGCTCGTGCGCATAGGCGCGGGCGGTCTGATACGCCGCCTCGGCGAGGCCCAGCCCCTCGATGCCGACGCCGATGCGCGCATTGTTCATCATGGTGAACATGCAGCGCATGCCGCGGTTTTCCTCACCCACCAGCCAGCCCACGGCGCCCTCCCTCTCGCCGTACACCATGACGCAGGTGGGACTGCCGTGGATGCCGAGCTTGTGCTCGAGCTTGACGCAGCGGAAGTCGTTGCGCGTTCCGGGGCGCCCCTGCGCGTCGGGGAGGAACTTCGGCACGAGGAACAGGGAGAGTCCGCGCGTGCCCTCCGGCGCGCCCGGCAGGCGGGCGAGCACGAAGTGGACGATGTTCTCGGCCATGTCGTGCTCGCCGTATGTTATGAAGATCTTCTGGCCGAAGATGCGGAAGTGGTCGCCGCGCGGTTCGGCGCGGGTGCGGGCGACGCCCACGTCGGAGCCCGCCTGCGGCTCGGTCAGGCACATGGCGGCGGTCCATTCGCCCGGCACCAGCTTCGGCAGGTAGAGGGCCTTCTGCTCCTCGCTGCCGTGGGCGAGCAGCGCCTCGATGCCCGCCTGGGTGAGCAGCGGGCAGAGGTCGAAGTTGAGGTTGGCGCTGTTCCAGATCTCGCGCACCGCCGTGTTGAGCAGCCACGGCAGGCCCTGGCCGCCCCACTCGGGCGGGAAGACGAGGCCGTTCCAGCCGCCCTCGACGAACCTGCGCCAGGCCGCGGCGAAGCCGGGCGGGGTGATCACGCGGCCGTCCTCGAGGCGGGCGGGGTGGAGATCACCGATGCGGTTGAGGGGCAGCAGCTCGTTCTTCGCGAAACGGCCGGCCTCTTCCAGCACCTGCGCCACCAGCTCGGCGTCGACCTCCTCGAGGCCGGGGAGTGCCAGCACGGAATCGAGCCCGGCCACCTCGCGCATGATGAAGAGCATCTCCCGCACCGGTGCCTCGTAGGTCTGCATGCTCCGGTCCCTCCCGCGACGTCGCGGGCGCGATATGCCGGAGCGTTCCGGCGGGGGCAAGGCGGGCTCCCGGCCGCGAAGAGAACCGCGGCGGTCCGCAGGGACCGCCGCGGTGATGCCGTCGCGACGGGAGAGCTCGGAACTCCTTCGACAGTCGCGCATCGACGGAGGACGGGCCGCCGCCGCGGACGAAACGGAACAGCGCCGCCATTGCCCAGAAGAGGGGATACTCGAAACCGCCCCTGTCCCGGAAGAACCCGTTGGGCCAGTGGAAGACGATGGCGTTGAACATGCAGTTCGAGTACCCACGCCCAGAACGGGCCCGGCGTGTAGGAGACGCGCCCTCGGCCGTCGATCGTCACGCATGGCGCCCGTCGACATCGGCGGCCCGGGACCCGGCTGCGGCCTGCGCGGACCGCCCATCCGGCGTTGCGGGAGGCTGTGGCGGGCTGCCTGCGTAGCTCTGGATGCGAGGGCCGGATCCGCAGGGCACGGTAGCCCTGGCCCGAAGGGGCCGGCGGTTCCGCCGCCATCCGCGACGGGCGGAACTCCGGGCGCGGCCGTGCAGGAGCGCCGAGGACATGCCGGGAGGCACGACAGGCCACAGCACAGATGTGCGGGCCCGCCGCGACAGCGGGGCCGGGCGGGCGTAC
>BEIP01000201.1 GCA_002898955.1 bacterium HR39
GTCGGCGAGCCGTCCCCGCTCCAGCCGCTGCAGCCGCGCCGGCCAGCGGGCGCGCACGAGACCCGCGGCGATGGCCGCGGCGTCGACGGGGAAATCGCGCGCGAGCAGGCGCGCCGCCGCCACGGCGAGGCCGGCGTTGTCGTACTGGTGCAGACCCGGGAGGACCGGGGCGGGAAGGCGCAGCTCGCCGTCGGCATCCCGATAGAGGAGCGCGCCGTCCCCGGCGGGGACGGCGTCGAAGTCGCGGCCCATGATCCGCATCGGTGCACCGAGCTCCGCCGCCTTCGCCTCCAGCACCCCGAGGGCCTCGGGAAAGCGCTGGCGGCCGATGAGCACCGGCACGCCCGGGCGCAGGATGCCCGCCTTCTCGAAGGCGATCTGGCGGATGGTCGAGCCCAGGTACTGCTCGTGGTCGCGGGCGATGGTGGAGATCAGGGTGAGCGCCGGCCGCGGCACCACGTTGGTGGCATCGAGCCGTCCGCCGAGGCCCGTCTCCAGCAGCACCAGATCGGCCGGCTCGCGGGCGAACAGCCACAGGGCCGCGGCGGTGGTGATCTCGAAGAAGGTGACGGGCGCGCCGCCGTTCGCCGCCTCGCAGGCGAGCAGCGCCCCGGTGAGCGCTTCCGTGTCCACCGGCCGGCCGCGGATCAGGATGCGCTCGCGGAAGTCGACCAGATGCGGGCTCACGTAGCGGTGCGCCCGCAGCCCCGCCGCTTCCAGCATGGCGTGGAGGAAGGCGAGCGTGCTGCCCTTGCCGTTGGTGCCGGCGATGTGGACCACCGGCGGCAGCCGCCGCTCGGGATGGCCGAGGGCGGCCAGCAGCCGGTGCATGCGATCGAGCGAGAGGTCGATGCTGCGCGGATGGAGGGCCTGGAGGCGGGTGAGCAGCAATTCCGCGCCCGGCTCAGTCATCGGCGGCCTCGCGCAGGGCATCCAGATCCTGCTCCGGCGCGGGCGGCGGCAGGGCGGGCGCCGTCCTCGCCGGCTCCTCTTCCGCACCCTCCGCCCGGGCGTGCGGGAACATCAGCAGGTCCAGAAGCCGCGCCAGCACCCGCGGCAGCTCGAAGCGGTGGACCACCATGTCCACCATGCCGTGCTCGAGCAGGTATTCGGCCGTCTGGAAGCCTTCGGGGAGCTTCTCGCGGATGGTCTGCTCGATCACCCGCCGGCCGGCGAAACCGATGGTGGCGCCGGGCTCGGCGATGTGCACGTCCCCCAGCATGGCGAAGGAGGCGCTCACCCCGCCCGTGGTGGGATCGGTGAGCACCACCACATAGGGCAGGCCCGCCTCCTTGACCTCGCGCACGGCGGCCGTGGTGCGGGCCATCTGCATCAGCGACAGCACGCCCTCCTGCATGCGCGCGCCGCCCGATGCGGTGAACACCACGAAGGCGGCCCTCCGGTGCACCGCCTCGCGGGCCGCGGCGACGATGCCCTCGCCCACCGCCGTGCCCATGGAGCCGCCCATGAAGGCGAAGTCCATCACCGCGACCACCGCAGGCGCGCGGCCGATGGTGCCGGCGGCGGCCCGCAGCGCATCGCGCACGCCCGTCTTCGCCCGGGCCTTCTTGAGCCGGTCGGCGTAGCGCTCGAGATCGCGGAAACGCAGCGGATCGTCGGGCGTGGCCGGGAGCTCCAGCTCCTCCCAGGAATCGCCGAACAGCGCGCGGAAGCGGAACTCCGGGCCGACGCGGAAGTGGTGGTCGCAGTGCGGGCAGACCCGGCGGTTGGCATCCAGGTCGCGGTGGAAGATCATCCGCTCGCACGCCGGGCACTGGTGCCAGAGATCGGCGGGGATCTCCGCCCGGCGGCGTTCGACCAGCGCCCGCAGGCGCGGGCGCACGTAGTTGGTGATCCAGTTCATTCCCCGGCGTTCCGCTCCGCTCCGTGCACGGCGGCGGCGAGCGCCCGCACGCGCTCCACCACCGCGCCGCGCAGATCATCCCGCGGCCGGCCCGCTTCGTCCAGATGTGCCGCCACCAGCCGCACCAGCGCCGAGCCCACCACCACCGCATCGGCGAGCCGCGCCACCGCCGCCGCCTGGACGGGCTCGCGGATGCCGAAGCCCACCGCCACCGGCAGCTCGGTGACGCGGCGGATGGCGGCGAGCGCTTCCTCCACCTCGGAGAGATCGGGCTCGCGCGCACCCGTCACGCCGGTGAAGGAGATGTAGTAGAGGAAGCCCGATGCGCTCTCCACGAGGCGCGGAAGCCGCCCCGGTGCGGTGATGGAGGTGGGGGCGACGAGGCGCACGAAGTGCAGACCCGCTTCGCGCGCCGGTCCCCGCAGTTCCCCGTCCTCCTCCGGGGGCAGGTCGACGACGATGAGCCCGTCAACCCCGGCGGCGCGGGCATCCTCGACGAAGCGCTCCACGCCGTAGCGGTAGATGGGGTTGTAGTAGCCCATCAGCACCACGGGCGTCGTGGGATCGCGGCGGCGGAAGCGCTCCACCGCCTGCAGCACGTGGCGAAGGCGCGTTCCGGCGCGAAGCGCCCGCTGGTAGCCGGCCTCGATGGCCGGGCCGTCGGCCATGGGATCGGAAAAGGGCATGCCCACTTCGAGCACGTCCGCCCCGGCCTCGGGCAGCGCGGCCAGCAGGTCCTCGAAGGTGGCCATGTCGGGATCGCCGGCCACGAGGAAGGTGACGAGGCCGGCGCGGCCTTCGCGGGCGAGCTCCGCGAAGCGCTCGGTGATGCGGTCCCTCACAGCCCCGCTCCCATGGCGCGGGCGACGGTGTAGATGTCCTTGTCGCCCCGTCCCGAGAGATTGACGACCACCAGCGTGTCCGGGGACATGCGCGGCGCCTCGCGCGCCACCCAGGCCACCGCGTGGGCGGACTCGAGGGCCGGCAGGATGCCCTCGGTGCGCGCCAGCAGCTCGAAGGCATCCAGTGCCTCGCGGTCGGTGGCGGTGGCCACCTCCAGCCGCCCCACGTCCTTCAGCCAGGCGTGTTCGGGCCCGATGCCGGGATAGTCGAGCCCGGCGGAGATGGAATGCGGCTCGATCACCTGGCCGTCCTCGTCCTGCAGCAGATAGCTGCGCGAGCCGTGCAGCACGCCCGGACTGCCGCCGGTCATGGCCGCCGCGTGGCGGCCGGTCTCGATCCCCTCGCCGGCGGCCTCCACCGCCACGAGCCGCACGTCGGGATCGTCGAGGAAGGGATGGAACAGCCCCATGGCGTTGGAGCCGCCGCCCACGCAGGCCACCAGCACGTCGGGTAGCCGCCCCTCGGCCCCGAGGATCTGCTCGCGGGTCTCGCGGCCGATGACGCTCTGCAGATCGCGCACCATGGCCGGATAGGGGTGGGGCCCCGCCACCGAGCCGATGAGGTAGAAGGTGGTGCGCACGTTGGTGACCCAGTCGCGCAGCGCCTCGTTCATGGCATCCTTTAGGGTGCGCGAACCGCTCTTCACGGGCCGGACCTCGGCACCGAGCAGCCGCATGCGGAAGACGTTGGGCTGCTGGCGCTCCATGTCGCGCTCGCCCATGTAGATGACGCACTCCATGCCGAAGCGGGCGGCGACGGTGGCGGTGGCCACGCCGTGCTGGCCGGCGCCGGTCTCGGCGATCACGCGCGGCTTGCCCATGCGACGGGCCAGCAGCGCTTGGCCGATGACGTTGTTCACCTTGTGCGCGCCGGTGTGGTTGAGGTCTTCGCGCTTGAAATAGATCTTCGCGCCGCCAAATTTTTTCGTCAGCCGCTCGGCGAAATAAAGAGGCGACGGCCGGCCGACATAATGCGCGAGATAAGAGTCCATCTCCTTCTTGAACGAAGGATCGGCCTTGGCCTCGTTATAGGCCTTCTCCAGATCGAGGATCAGCGGCATCAAGGTCTCGGCGACGAAGCGGCCACCAAAGATGCCGAAGTGGCCGCGCTCGTCGGGCCCGGTGCGGAAGGAGTTGGGTTGCTGCTGTACGGTCATCCTAACCTCACTGTCATTCCAGGTCGCCGCGAAGCGGCGAACCCGGAATCCAGAAACACGCGCTGAATTTCGATCTGGATTCCGGATCGGCTTGCTGCGCAAGCCGTCCGGAATGACGGCAAATTGAAACTCATGCGCTCACCTTTTCCAGCGCGGCGTCGGCCGCGCGCGCCGCGCGAATGAAGGCGCGGATCTTGTCCGGGTCTTTCTCGCCGGGCGCCCGCTCGACACCGGACGACACATCGACGCCCGGCGCGCGCGTGATGCGCAGGGCCTCGGCGACGTTGCCGGCATCGAGCCCGCCCGACAGCATATAGGGTACGCCGGTCTTGAGCCCGGCCAGCAAGGTCCAGTCGAAGGTTTTGCCGAGGCCGCCGGGCCGGGTCG
>BEIP01000202.1 GCA_002898955.1 bacterium HR39
ATCGAGATAGCCGTTCACGCCGGCGAAGATGACGCAGACCTGCTCCTCGAGCGGCATGGGCTGGTACTGCGGCTGCTTGAGCAGCTCGGTGAGCCGCGCGCCGCGCTCGAGCAGCCGCCGGGTGGCGGCGTCCAGGTCCGAAGCGAACTGGGCGAAGGCGGCCATTTCGCGGTACTGGGCCAGCTCCAGCTTGATGCGGCCGGCCACCTTCTTCATCGCCTTGATCTGGGCGGCCGAGCCCACCCGCGAGACCGAGATGCCGACGTTCATGGCCGGGCGGATGCCCTGGTAGAACAGGTCCGTCTCGAGGAAGATCTGGCCGTCGGTGATCGAGATCACGTTGGTGGGAATGTAGGCCGAGACGTCGT
This sequence comes from bacterium HR39, assembly GCA_002898955.1. Lineage (GTDB taxonomy): Bacteria > Pseudomonadota > Alphaproteobacteria > Geminicoccales > Geminicoccaceae > HRBIN39. Next base: position 369 of record BEIP01000202.1, read on the forward strand.
TGGCCTGCGTCTCGACGATGGGCAGCGCCGTGAGCGAGCCGGAGCCGTACTTCTCGTTGAGCTTGGCCGCACGCTCCAGAAGCCGCGAGTGCAGGTAGAAGATGTCGCCCGGATAGGCCTCGCGGCCGGGGGGACGGCGCAGCAGCAGCGACACCTGGCGGTAGGCCACGGCCTGCTTCGAGAGATCGTCGTAGACGATCACCGCGTGCATGCCGTTGTCGCGGAACCACTCGCCCATCGCGCAGCCCGCGTAGGGCGCGATGAACTGCAGCGGCGCCGGCTCGGAGGCGGTGGCGGCGACGACGATGGTGTAGTCCATCGCGCCGTAGTCCTCGAGCGTCTTGACGATCTTGGCGACCGTCGAACGCTTCTGGCCGACCGCCACGTAGATGCAGTAGAGCTTCTTGCTCTCGTCGTCGCCGGCGGCCTCGTTGTAACGCTTCTGGTTGATGAAGGTGTCGATGGCGATCGCCGTCTTGCCGGTCTGGCGGTCGCCGATGATGAGCTCGCGCTGGCCACGGCCGATCGGGATCAGCGCGTCGATGGCCTTGATGCCGGTGGCCATGGGCTCGTGCACCGAGCGCCGCGGGATGATGCCCGGCGCCTTGACGTCGACGCGCCGGCGCTCGCTGTACTCGATCGGCCCCTTGCCGTCGATGGGATTGCCCAGCGCGTCCACCACGCGCCCGAGCAGTCCCTTGCCCACCGGCACGTCCACGATGGCGCGGGTGCGGCGCACCAGCGAGCCCTCGTGGATGTTGCGGTCCTCGCCGAAGATCACGATGCCGACGTTGTCGGTCTCGAGGTTCAGCACCATGCCGCGGGTGCCGTCCTCGAACTCGACCATCTCGCCGGCCTGGACCTCGTCGAGGCCGTAGACGCGGGCGATGCCGTCACCCACCGAGATCACCCGTCCAACCTCGGCCATCTCGGCCTCGGCGCCGAAGCGGGCGATCTGCTCCTTGATGATGGAGGAGATTTCCGCGGCCCGGATGTCCATCACGCAACCCCTTTCATCGCGAGCTCGAGCTGCTGCAGCCTGGTCCTGAGCGAGGCGTCGATCATGCGCGAGCCGATCTGGACCACGAGACCGCCCAGAAGCGACGGATCGACCCGCGTCTCGAGACGGATCCTGCGGCCGATGCCGGCTTCGAGCGCCCTCTTCAGCCGCTCCACCTGCTCCTCGGTGAGCGGCAGGGCGCTGACCGCCTCCGCGCGCGCCTCGCCGCAGCGCTCGGCCAGCATGGCCTCGAAGCGTTCCACCACGTAGGGGAGCAGCCACAGCCGCCGGCCGCGCCCCAGGAAGCGCAGGAAGTTGGCGACGGTGCGCTCCACCCCGAGCCGCTCCGCCAGCTCGCCCGCCAGCGTCTGCAGCCGGTCGCGCTCGACCAGCGGATTGCGGGCGATGCGCTGCAGCTCGGGCGCGGCGTCCCACGCCTCGCGTGCGGCGGCGAGGTCGCGCGCCACCCGGTCCAGCGCGCCTCCCTCCTCCGCCAGTTCGAACAGGGCCGTCGCATAGCGCGCGGCCAAGCTGGAGGACGTGCCTCTGGTCGCTGGCAACCCGCGTTCTCCGAAGTCCGGCTGCACGAATCCCGCGCGCGGCCTCCCGGGCGCGCGGTCCCCGTTCCCGCGAAGGCGGCCGCCACATATCACGGCGCCGCACACCCGGCAACCGCGCGGTCGGGTGCAGTTCGCCGCACCGTGGCGTCCGTGCGGCGGCCTTCACGGCCGCACGTCGACGGCCACCTCGCCCGTGCGGTCCTCCACCGTCACGGCCACGTCGCCGTCGTGGCGGCGCAGCATCAGGTCCACCGAGGCGGCGGCGACCCGCAGGTTGCGGACGCGCAGCCAGTCGATGGCATCCGGCAGCCGCGGCCGGCACAGCACCACCCGCCGGCGCGCATCTCCTGCAGGATCCTGCCGGGCTCGGCGTCGCGGAAGGGAGCCATCTCCCGCGCCCGGGTGGCGGCGAGAAAGCGCAGCACGCCGCGGGCGATCTCCGCATCCATCCACAGGCTCTCGAGGGCGGTGACGAGCCCGTCGCGGCCGCAAGGGGTGGCGAACCAGGGGATGCCGGCGTGAGGGTAGGGGCCGTGCGGCGTTTCAACCCTCAGCATGCAGAGGTCCGACACCGCCCGGCAGATCACCTGGTTGAAGATCTCGTTGGAGCTCTCGATGGTCGCGGCGCGCGCTCCACGCTGGCGCCACTCGCGGCGGGCGGTGCGCAGCACCGTGCCGAAGGCCCGCGGCGGCTCGGCCCGCTCGCGCCCCTCGCGCTCGACGCCCACCCACAGATGGACCTGCCGGCGTTCGCCGGGCGGCACCCGCAGGCGGAAGCGCGCCCGTTCCTCCGAAAGCTCCACCGGCGTGGGCTCGAAGGCGAGCACCGTGCGGAACACCACGCCGTCGCGGGCGCGGTGTTCGAGGACCACCTGCCGCGCCTTCGCGTCCACCCGCCGGCGGACCTCCCGCGGCCCATGTGGGAACGGCCCCGTACCGGCGCAAGAGCGCGACGGGGCGGCGCGTGGACCGCCCCGTCCCGCTCGCACCGGAAGCTCTGCGCCCGGGTCTCAGCCCGAGACTTCGAGCTCGGTGACCATGCCCCGTTCCCTGTGGCCGGGAAGCGGGCAGTAGGCCTCGAGCTCGTAGGTCCCCGCCGGGAGCTCCACCACGAGCTCGGCTTCGGTGCCGGCTGCCAGCGTGTCGCTGCGCACTTCGAATTCGTCGCCCTCGCGCTCGATCTCGAAGGCGTGCGGATAGGAGCCCGCATTGCGGATGCGGAACACCACGCGACCGGGTGCGACCCTGTCGGTGGAGAGCTCGATCCGCCACTCCGAGAGCGTCACCTCCACCACCCGGCCGCCGTCTCCCGCCGCGGCCGTGGCGCCGCCGGCGGCCGTCTCGTGGTACATCGCGAGAGCCGATGCGCCCGCGAGCAGCATCGGTGCCAGAGCGAGCGCCGCGATGGTCCCGGTCCTCATGGCTGCGTTCCCTCCCCGCTGCGGCGGGCCGTGACCCCGGCCCGTCCAATTTTCACACCGCATACTGGCACGACCGCGACATCCCCGCAAGAGAGCGAGACGAACCGCGATTTCACGTGCCCGTGAGGCCGGTGACACCGCGGCTCTATCGGCCGGGGCGCTTGCCCACTCCGTAGGCAGGACCATATGCGCCTGCCGAAAAGACGGGCAGACCTGCCGTGTCCGCCGACGGGGCCACGCCGCTGCGCGCCGATCTGCTGCTCGATCTGCTGCCGGCTGCGGTGCTGGCGCTCACGGCGGCCGACCGCATCCGCTACGTCAACGGTGCCGGCGAGGAGCTGCTGGGGACCGGTCGCCGCCATCTGCTGGGTCGCGCCCTCGGCGAGCTGCTGCCCGGGGATTCGCCCCTCTTCGCCCTCCTCGCCCGCGCCCGCGGCGGCCACCAGGCGGTGAGCGAGCGCGGACTCGCCGTCGCCACCCGCCGCGGCCTCCACGCCACCCTCGACGTCCACGTCGCGCCCGTTCCCGACGCGCCGGGCGAGGTGGTGGTCCTGCTGCTGCCGGGGTCGGTGGCGGAGCGGGTGGACCGCCATCTGGTGCACGCCGGCTCGGGCCGCTCCCTCGCCGCACTCGCCATGCTGCTCGCCCACGAGATCAAGAACCCGCTCTCCGGCATCCGCGGCGCGGCGGAGCTGCTCGAGGAGGTGGTGCCGCCCTCCGAGCGTCCGCTGCTCGATCTGGTGAAGAGCGAGAGCGAGCGGGTGGTGCGGCTGGTGGAGGAGATGGAGACCTTCGCCGACCGCCGCCCCGTGGTGCCGCAGCCCGTCAACGTGCACCTCGTGCTCGGACACGTCCGGCGGGTGGCCGAGGCCGGCTTCGGCCGCGGCGTGCGCTTCGTCGAGGACTACGACCCCTCGCTGCCGCCGGTGGCCGGCGAACGCGAGCGGCTCGTCCAG
>BEIP01000203.1 GCA_002898955.1 bacterium HR39
CCACGAAGCGCACCGGACCGCCGAAGCGCAGGGCGCCCTTGTAGACGCTCTTCCACGGCGCGATGTGGTCCTCGCGCGTCGCCACGAAATAGCAGGGAATGCGGATCTTCCCGAGATCCAGCGGCTCGCCCATCAGCACGAGACCGCCGGGTTCGACCAGCCGGTTTTCCAGATAGAACTTGCGCAGATAGAAGCTCTGCATCATGTACGGCATGTGGGTCGAGTCGTCGTTCCAGTAGAGCAGGTCGAACGGCGGCGGATCGTTGCCGAGCAGATAGTTGTTGATGACGAAATTCCAGATCAGATCGACGTCGCGCAGCAGGCTGAAGACGGTCTGCATGTAGGCGGCGTCGAGATAGCCGCGACGCCGCATGTAGCGCTCGATCTTTTCGAGCTGCTCCTCGTCGATGAACACGCCGAGATCGCCCGGCTCGGAGAAGTCGGTCAGCGCCGTGAAGAAGGTGGCCGCGTGCACCCGCTTCTCGCCCCGCGCCGCCAGCCAGGCCAGCAGGCAGGCGGTGAGCGTGCCGCCGATGCAGTAGCCGATGATGTTGGCGTCCTCTTCGCCCGTCTGTTCGCGGATGACGTCCAGCGCCGTCAGCGGGCCCTCGCGCATGTAGTCCTCGAAGGTGACCTCGCGCAGCGTCTCGTCGGGATTGTACCAGGAGATCAGGAAGACGGTCAGCCCCTGTTCCGCCGCCCAGCGCACGAAGCTGTTCTTCGGGCGCATGTCAAGGATGTAGTACTTGTTGATCCAGGGCGGCACGATCAGCAGCGGGCGCCGGTACTGCGTCTCGGTCCGGGGCGCGTACTGGATCAGCTCCATCAGGCGGTTGCGGAAGATCACCTTGCCCGGCGTGGTGGCGAGATTGCGGCCGAGCTCGAACAGCTCGTGGCGGGTGGTGCGGATCTTCAGCCGACCGCGGCCGCGCTCGAGGTCCTCGAGGAGATTCAGGAGCCCCCTGCGCAGGCTCGCCCCCTGCGTCTCCCGTGCGCGCCGCAGCACCACGGGATTGGTGGCCGGGAAGTTGGCCGGGCAGATGGCGTTCAGATGGAGCCGGAGATAGAAGTCGAGCTTGTGGCGGCTGTGGGGATCGAGGCCGTCCACCGCGCCGTAGAGCTCGCGGAAGCGCCGCACCGTGGCGGCGTAGGCCTGGCGGACGGCGTCGAAGGCGGGATCCTCCTCCCAGGCCGGATCGGCGAAACGCCGGTCGCCCTTTTCGGGCAGCGCCACCGGCTCCGCCGCGTGGCCGCCCGCACGCAGCGCCGCGGCCTGCCGGATCTTCGCGAGGTCGAGAAGCCACGCCTGCTGCACCGCCGCCACGTGCGCCGGCTTCGTCGTCAGCAGCTCGGCGTTGGCGGCCGCGAAGATGCGGGCCATGTCGACGGGATCGGGGATGCGGATCTCGGGATCGACGGGCAGAGCCTCCGCCACCATCCGCAGCACCGCTCCCGTGCGCCGCCCGAGCTCCTCGAGTTCGCGTGCGGCCTCGGCGTGCTCTTCCGCTGCGGCCTGCGCACCCAAGCCCGCTTCCGGCGTCCGCAGCTGCGCCGCGGTGGCCTCCGGGCCCGGCATCCGCGCCGCTTCCTCCGCCGTCTTCACGGCCGTGTGCGTCGTCGCCTGCTCGTTCACCGCACCGCCTCCCCAACGGCTGCGCCCTCCGCCCCGGTTGTGAGGGCGCAGGGCGCCGGGTGCAAGGCGGGTGCGGCGCGAAGGCCGCGCCGCCGCCTTCAGTCGAGGCGGAAGTTGCGCTCCACGTAGTCCACGAGGAGCTGCAGGCACTCCTCGAAGGAGAGCTCGTGGGTGGGCACCACGAGTTCCGGATTCTCCGGCGGCTCGTAGGGGCTTGAGACGCCGGTGAACTCCGGGATCTCGCCGGCGCGGGCCTTACGATAGAGGCCCTTGGGATCGCGCTGCTCGCACACCTCGAGCGGGGCCGAGACGTAGATCTCGTGGAACGCACCCTCGGGGGCGGCGCGGCGCGCCCGCTCGCGGTCCGCCCGGTAGGGCGAGATGAAGGCGGAGATGGCGATCATGCCGGCATCGGCGAAGAGCGCCGCCACCTCGCCCACGCGGCGGATGTTCTCGGCACGGTCTTCCGGCGCGAAACCGAGATCGGCGTTGAGGCCGCTTCGGATGTTGTCGCCGTCCAGCACGTAGACCTGGTAGCCCTTGCGGAACAGCTCCTTTTCCAGCGCCAGCGCCAAGGTCGACTTGCCGGCACCGGAAAGGCCGGTGAACCACAGCACGCCGCCGCGGTGTCCGTTGCGGGCCGCCCGCGCCTCGCGCGAGACGGCGTGGCCCACGGCGTGGATGTTGGTGGCGCGCCGCTGGAAGAGGTGGCGCTGGTCGGGATAGCCCTCCATGGAGACGATGCCGCCGCCCACCGGCACGTAGTCCTCCACCAGCACGAAGCGGCCGGTGACGGGGTTGGACTCGAAGGGATCCAGCGCCAGCATGCGGTCCGCCCGCAGGATCACCTCGCCGGCGCCGAAGCGCTCGATGCGCTCGGCCGGGCGGCCCGAGAGGTCGGTGGTGTCGATCACCCGCTCGATCTTCTCGACCCGCACCCGCGCCTCGGCGGTGCCGAGCCTGAGGGTGTAGGTGCCGCCCACTTCGAGCGGCTTCTGGCCGAGCCAGAACAGGCGCCCGCGGAAGACGGTGGTCTCCATGGGCGCGTTCTCGACGTGGCTGACGATCTCGCCGCGCTCGACGAAGATCTGCTCGTCGAGCGTGATGCCGATGCTCTCCCCCGCCACCGCCTCTTCGGGCCGTTCCGGCACGTTCCACGCCTCGATGGACTTCACCCGTGCCGTCTTGTTGGAGGGCGAGAAGACGATCTCGTCGCCCACCTTCAGCCGGCCGGATTCGATGCGCCCGGCGATGATCCGCCGCCGGTCGAACTTGTAGACGTCCTGCACCGGCATGCGCAGCGGCCGGTCGACGGGGCGCGGCAGCGGCTCGAAGGAATCCAGCACGCCGAGCACCGTCGGTCCCTGGTACCAGGCCATGCGCGGGCTGTGGCGCACCAGATTGTCGCCCTCGCGGGCCGAGACCGGCACGAAGGCGGCGGGCTCAACGCCGAGGCCTTCGAGATAGGCGCGCAGCTCCTCGGCCACCTCGCCGAAGCGCTCGGCCGACCAGCCGACGAGGTCCATCTTGTTGACCACCACCGCGATCTGCGGGATGCCGAGCAGCCGCAGCAGATAGCCGTGGCGCCGGCTCTGCTCGCGCACGCCCTCCTCGGCGTCCACCACCAGCACCGCCGCCTCGGCCCGCGCCGCGCCGGTGACCATGTTCTTGAGGAACTCCTTGTGGCCCGGCGCGTCGATGATCACGTACGGGCGCTTTGCGCTGCGGAAGCGGATCTGGGTGGTGTCGATGGTGATCCCCTGATCGCGCTCGGCCTGCAGGGCGTCCAGCACGAAGGCCCACTCGAAGGGCATGCCGCGGCGCTCGCAGCTCGCCCGCACCTCCTCCACCTTGCCCTCGGGCAGCGAGCCGGTGTCGTGCAGAAGCCGCCCCACCAGCGTGGACTTGCCGTGGTCGACGTGGCCGACCACGACGATCGGCAGCGGGCGCGAATCACGCGTCGTCATCTTCGACCTCTCGTACGGATCACATGTAGCCGGTGGCGCGCAGGCGCTCGAAGGCGTCCTCGCGCTCGTGGTCCATGGCGCGGCCGGCGCGCTCGGGGATGTTGGTGGTCTCCAGCTCCTCGATGATCTCGTCGATGGTCGAGGCGGTGGAAGGGACCGGGAAGGTGATGTCGCGGTCGCCCAGCGAGCGGTAGCGCCTGCCCTCCTTCGCGAAGTAGAGCTCGATCACCGGAATGTTCTCGAGCTTCGTGTAGCGCCAGATGTCCACCTCGGTCCAGTGCAGCAGCGGGTGGACCCGCACGTGCACGCCGGGCGGCACGTCGGTCATGTACTGGTTCCAGAACTCGGGCGGCTGGTCCTTCATGTCCCAGCGGTTGTCGGGCCCGCGCGGGCTGAAGTAGCGCTCCTTGGCCCGCAGCGCCTGCTCGTCGCGGCGGATGCCGAGGATCAGCCCCTGGAAGCCGTGCTTGGCGAGGGCGTTCTGCAGGCCCAGCGTCTTGCGCGCGGCCGAGCGCGCCGCCGGCGGCAGGGTGGGGTCCACCTCGTCCTCGGGCGGGCAGGGCTCGACCATGAGATTGAGGCCCCACTCCTTCGCGTAGCGGTCGCGGAAGGCGTACATCTCGGGGAACTTCCTGCCGGTGTCGATGTGGATCACCGGGAACGGCACGTGGCCGAAGAAGGCCTTACGGCACAGC
>BEIP01000204.1 GCA_002898955.1 bacterium HR39
GATCACCACCGCCGCGCCCATGCTGTGACCGAGAACGAAGCGCGGCACGTCGGGATGGCGCCGGGCGAGATCGGAAAGCCGCCGGCGCAGCTCGGCCACGAGGGCCTCTTCGCCGGGCCAGATGCCGCGATCGGGCCGCGCGCCGAAGCCGGGCTGGTCGTAGGCCACCACCATGACGCCGTGGCGGCGCGCGAAGCGGCCGAAGCGGGCGAAGGCGGCCTTGCGGTCGTTCAGCCCGTGCAGCGCGAGGACGACGGCGCGCGGTGGCCCCGGCGGAGCGAAGACCACCTCCACCGGCAGGTGCGCCGTGTCGGGATGGCGGGGCGGCCCGGTGCGGAATGCGGCGCAGGCGGCGAGCAGCAGCACCGCCGACACGATCAGCAGGCCCAGCCGCCGCTTCACGCAGCCCCGTACACCTTGGAGAGGCCGAGCAGCCGCCAGATGTCCTCCGGCGTGCGGCCGAGGCTTCGCAGATGGCGCAGCGTCACCGCCCGGTTGCGCTTGGCCATGCGCCGTCCCCGGGCATCGGCCACGAGGTTGTGGTGGTGGTAGCGGGGCGTGGCGAGGCCGAGCAGTGCCTGCAGGAAGCGGTGGATGTGGGTGGCGTGGAACAGGTCCTCGCCGCGGGTGACGAGCGTGATGCCCTGCAGGTGGTCGTCCAGCGTCACGCACAGGTGGTAGGAGGCCGGGACGTCCTTGCGGCCGACCACCACATCGCCGAACATCTCCGGGCGCGCCTCCACCCACCCGGCCCGGCAGTCGTACCACCACGCCTCGCCCACCAGTCGGCGGACGCGGGCCACGTCCAGCCGCCAGGCGAAGGGCTCGCCGCGGGCGATGCGGCGCTCGCGCTCGTGGGGATCGAGGCTGCGGCAGATGCCGGGATAGGCCGGCTCGCCGGAAGGACCGTGCGGAGCCTGCCCGGCGCCTTCCACCTCCATGCGGATGGTGCGGCGGGTGCAGAAACAGGGGTAGATGACCCCGAGCCGTTCCAGCTCTTCGAGCGCCGCCCGGTAGAGGTCGAAGTGCTCGCTCTGGCGGCGCACCGGCCCGTCCCAGAGAAGGCCGAGCCAACGCAGGTCCTCGTAGATCCCCTGCTCGAACTCGGGCCGGCAGCGCTGGCGGTCGATGTCCTCGATGCGCAGGAGGAAGCGGCCGCCGCTCTGGCGCGCGGCCTCGAAGGCGAAGAGCGCCGCATAGGCGTGGCCCAGATGGAGATATCCCGTGGGACTGGGGGCGAAGCGGGTGGTGTGCGGCGGCTCGCCCGGCCCCGGCAGGGGGATGCGGTCGGGGCCGCGCAGCGGCGCGTGGGTGGGCGGTGCGGACACGCCTTCGTCCCGTCGCGAAGCGGACCCGTCCGATGATGCGCACGTGCCGCTGCCGCGGCAAGTGCATCCGCATCACGCCCGCGCACCCCGGCGCTCACGCGGTCGGCGTCCGCTCCGCCGACGTTTGCCCGAGCAGGTCGGCCGGGACCTCGACCGGGAGCGAGAGGACGAGACAGGAGAGGGTCTTGCCGTGGGCATCGAGGCCGAGCGCGCGGTTGACGCCGCCCTCCAGCACGCCCTCGAGCACGAGGTTGAGCGCCTCGATCTTCGGCAGCAGATGGCGGCGCACCGCACGCGGGCGGCGGTGGGCGAACAGCGCCGCGATCCGCTCCTCGGTCACCTGCTCCACCAGCACGGAGAAGAAGCGGGGCTGGCGGGCGAAGACGCCGACGTTGAGCACGTCGCCCTTGTCGCCGGCGCGGGCGTGGGCGATGCGCCACAGCGGCACGGTGATCCGCTCATTCCGCGGCATGGCGCGCCTCCACCACCCGCACCCGCGTGCGCACCGCCTCGCGCGGCACGAAGGCCTCGCGGGTGTGGACCCGCATCCGCACCGAAGTGCGCACCCCGCCGCCCGCCGCCGGCCCGCAGGTGTAGAGCGCCAGCACCTCGTCCACCGCGGCCTGCGCGAGGGCGCGGGTGGGGGCCGAGACGGCGAGCCGCGCGCGCACTTCCGGCGGATCGTCCGGCACCAGCCCGGGCAGGCCGGGAAGCGACCCGTCTTCGGCGGCGAAGACGGCCGAGCAGGCGAGGAGATCGAAGCGGGCGCGCACGCCTGCGGGAAGGCGCCGGCGCAGCACATCGAGCGCGAGGCGCGCCCGCGCCAGCGCATTGGGGCCGGCGTAGGTGATCTCGCCCTCGCCCAGCCAATCGCCCTCGTGGCAGACCAGCACCTTGAGGCGATCCGGCCGCGGCCGTCCCCGCGCTCCCGTGACCTCGACGCGATCCGGACCGCTCTCGCGCACCTCCACCTGCGTGAGGTCGAGGACCACGTCGGGAGTGACGTAGGCGGCGGGATCGTGGACCTCGTAGAGGAGCTGCTGGCGCACCGTGTCGCGGTCGACCCGCCCGCCCGTGCCGGGCGGCTTGGTGACGGTGATGTGTCCCTCGCGCGTGACCTCCGCCACGGGGAAGCCCACCGCATGGAGATCGGGCACGTCCAGCATGCCGGGATCGGCGAAATAGCCGCCCGTGACCTGGGCGGCACACTCCAGCAGATGTCCCGCGAGCGCGCCGGCGGCGAGCGCGTCCCATGCGTCCTCGGACCAGCCGAAGGCGTGGACCAGCGGTGCGAGGAACAGCGAGGGATCGGCGACCCGGCCCGTGACCACCACGTCGGCGCCGGCCCGCAGCGCCTCGACCAGCGGTCCGGCACCGAGATAGGCGTGCGCGGCGACGGGCCCGCCGGCGGCGAAGGCCTCGGGGGCGTGGCGGGCGAGCAGGGCGCGGCCCGCTTCGTCGGCCAGCAGGTCGTCGCCCTCGACCACGGCGATGCGGGCGCCGGGCCACCCGGACACACAGGCCATCTGCGCGACGACGCGTGCCGCACCCTCCGGGTCGGCGGCGCCGAAATTGCCGATCACCCGGATGCCGCGCTGCAGACAGAGGCCGAGGACCGGCTCCAGATAGGCGCGAAGGCGCGGCTCGAAGCCGACGCCGCCGGAGCGGCGGGAGAGTTCGGCGAGCGCCAGGGTGCGCTCGGCCAGCACCTCGAAGACGACGGCCGCCGGCGCGCCCGCGCGGGCGAGGTGTTCGGCGACCGGCAGCGCCGCGTCGGTGCGATCACCCGAAAACCCGGCCCCGCAGCCCAGCAGGAAGAGGTCGGCGGAAGGGCGGCCCTCGGACATGTGCGCGCCCTCCCGCCGCGGCCTCACAGGATGAAGCGGGAGAGGTCGGCACCGGCCAGCAGCTCGCCCACCTGCCGGCGCACGTAGGCGGCGTCGACGATGAACCTCTCGCCCGAGCGGTCGGGAGCGGTGAAGCTGATCTCCTCGAGGAGCTTCTCCATCACCGTCTGCAGCCGACGGGCACCGATGTTCTCCACCCGGCTGTTGATCTCGTGGGCGATGGCGGCGATCTCGTCGAGGGCCTCCTCGGTGAACTCCAGCTCCACCCCCTCGGTGGCGAGCAGGGCGCGGTACTGGCGCACGAGACTGGCCTCGGGCTCCACCAGGATGCGGCGCAGCTCCTCGCGCCCGAGGGGCTGCAGCTCGACGCGGATCGGCAGGCGGCCCTGCAGCTCGGGCAGCAGGTCCGAGGGCTTGGCGAGGTGGAAGGCGCCGGAGGCGATGAAGAGGATGTGGTCGGTGCGCACCGGCCCGTAGCGGGTCGCCACCGTGGTGCCCTCGACCAGCGGCAGCAGGTCGCGCTGGACGCCCTCGCGGCTCACGTCGGCGCCCACGCGCCCTTCGCGGGTGGTGATCTTGTCGATCTCGTCGAGGAAGACGATGCCGTTCTGCTCGGTGGCCTCCACCGCCTCGCGCACCACCCGCTCCTGGTCCACCAGCTTGTCGGCCTCCTCGGCCACCAGCACCTCGTAGGACTCGGCCACGGTCATGCGCCGACGGCGGATGCGCGGGCCGAAGGCGCGCGCCAGCATCTCGTTGAGGTTGATCATGCCCATCTGGGCGCCGGGCACGCCCGGGATCTCGAACAGGGGCAGGCCGGCCGGACCGGTGTCCGCCACGTCCACCTCGATCTCGCGGTCGTTCAGCGCCCCCTCGCGCAGCATGCGGCGGAACTTCTCGCGTGTCTCGCGGCCGGCGGTGGGCCCCACCAGGGCATCCAGCACCCGCTCCTCGGCGTTGCGCTCGGCCTGGGCCCGCACCTCGCGCCGCAGCCGCTCGCGCGTCATCTTCACGCCGACCTCGACGAGGTCGCGCACGATGCTCTCCACGTCCCGGCCCACATAGCCCACCTCGGTGAACTTGGTGGCCTCCACCTTGAGGAAGGGGGCCTG
>BEIP01000205.1 GCA_002898955.1 bacterium HR39
GGCAAGGGCCGGAGCGGCCCGGTCACCCATCCGTCACCGTGTGTCAGGAGAGGAGGTCGCGCAGCATGGCCACGAGCGGCCGGTCGGCGGGCGGCATGGGAAGCTGCGCGAGCTCGGCGGCGCGCACCCAGCGCAGCTCCTGCCCCTCGCGCGGGCGCGGCGTGCCCTCGAACACCCGGCAGACGTAGAGCGGCATGAGGAGGTGGAAGTCGGGATAGGCGTGGGAGGCGAAGGTGAGGGGGGCGAGGCAGCTTTCGCGCGTGCGGATCCCGAGCTCCTCCCCGAGCTCGCGCACGAGCGCCGCCTCCGGGCTCTCGCCGGGCCGCACCTTGCCGCCGGGGAACTCCCACAGGCCGGCCATGGGCCGCCCCTCGGGGCGGCGCGCCACCAGCACCCGGCCGTCCACGTCGATCAGCGCGCAGGCCACCACCAGCAGGAGCGGCCGCGCTTTTTCGGGCGCCTGCTCAGGAGCGGTAGCTGGCGTTGATGTCGATGTAGGCATGGGTGAGATCGCAGGTCCACACCACCGCCCGCCCCGGCCCGTCGCCGACGGTGATCTCGATCAGGACCTCACGGCCGGCGAGATGCGCGCGCAGCGGCGCCTCGTCGAGATCGGGCACCGCCGCACCGTCCCGCGCCACGACCGTGCCGCCGAAGGCCACCGAAAGCCGCCGCGGATCCACCGGCTCGCCGCTGCGGCCCACCGCCGCCACCACCCGGCCCCAGTTGGGATCGCCGCCGGCAATCGCCGTCTTGACGAGCGGCGAGTTGGCCACCGTGAGGCCGATGCGCCGCGCCGAGCCGTCGTCCACCGCACCGGCGACGCGGATCTCCACCGCCTTGGAGATGCCCTCGCCGTCGCGCACGATCTGCAGCGCGAGATCGCGGCAGACCTCCTCCAGAGCCGCGGCGAAGGCACGGGTCGCCGGTGCCTCGGGATCCGAAAGCCGCGGCCCGCGGACGCACGTGGCGAAGACGCAGGCCATGTCGGAGGTGGAAGTGTCGCCGTCCACGGTGATGCAGTCGAAGGTGCGCCCGCTCGCCTGCGCCAGCAGAGCCTGCAGCAGCGGCCCGTCGATGCGCGCGTCGGTGAAGAGGAAGGCGAGCATGGTCGCCATGTCCGGCGCGATCATGCCGGAGCCCTTGGCGATTCCCGAAATGCGCACCTCCTCGCCGTCCAGCACCACCGTGCGCGCCGCGCCCTTGGGATAGGTGTCGGTGGTCATGATGGCGCGCGCCGCATCCTCGAAGGCATCCGGGCGCAGGGCGGCGAAGAGGGCGGGCAGCGTCGCCTCGATGCGCTCCACCGGAAGCCGCTCGCCGATCACCCCGGTGGAGGCCACCCACACCTCCTCGGGTCCGCAGCCCGCGAGCGCGGCCGCGCATTCGGCGGTGCGGGCCACCGCCCGGTCCCCCTCCGCACCGCGGAAGACGTTGGCGTTGCCGGCGTTCACCACCAGCGCCCGGGCGGCGTGGCGCGGGCGGATGCGCTCGCACCACAACACGGGATGGCCGCGCACGGCCGAGCGGGTGAACACCCCGGCCGCCGCCGTACCCGGCGGGAAGACGGCCAGCATGAGGTCCGGCCGGCCGCGATAGCGGATCCCCGCCCCACCGGCGGCGAGGCGCACGCCTTCCACCGGCGGCAGGTCGGGGAAGCGCGCGGGTGCGAAGGGCGAACGGTGGGCCATGGCGCTTCGGGGTCTCACTCGGACGGCCGGCGGATCTCGATCTTCGCCTTCGCGCGCAGCGCCTCCACCTCGCGGCGCAGCGCGGCCTCGGCGAGCTCCTGTTCGAGCTGCGGGCGCATCTCCTCGAAGGAGGGCACGCCCTCGCGGCGGTCCTCCATCAGGATCACGTGCCAGCCGAAGCGGGTCTGCACCGGTTCCTTCGTCCAGCTTCCGGGCTCCAGGGCGAAGGCGGGCCTGGAGAATTCCGGCACCAGCCGGTCCTCGGCGACCCAGCCGAGATCACCGCCGTTCGCGGCCGAGGGACCGGTGGAGCGCTGCTTCGCGAGTTCGGCGAAGTCCGCCCCCTTTTCCAGCTCGGCGACGATGGCGCGCGCCTCCTCCTCGCTCGTCACGAGGATGTGACGCAGCTTCGCCTCGCGGCGCTTCGCCGCCGGATCCTTCACCCGCTCCTCGTAGGCGGCCCGCAGCTTCTCCTCGCCGGTGGCCTCGCGCACGATCCGCTCCATCAGGATGGCGCGCAGGATGGTGGCGCGGGCCCGCCCGAGCTCCGCCTTCACCTCGGGGTCCTCGGCCAGACCGCGCCGCTCCGCCTCGCTCCGCAGGAGCTCCTCGTCCACCAGACGCTGGATCAGCGCCTCGTCGAGCACCTGCGGCGGCAGCTGGCGGTACTGTTCGGGCAGGCGGGCTCTCGCCGCCTCCACGTCGCTGCGGTGGATCTGGGTGCCGTCGACGGTGGCGAGGACGGGATCGTCCTCCGCGGCCGGCGCCGTGTGGATGGATGCGAACAGGACGAAGCCGGCCAGCGCGAGGCCGGCGGTGCGCGGCATGGGGGGCACGTCGGGTCTCCCTCGGATCGGCGCCAGTGTGGGCCGCCGTGCGTGTCCCGGCAAGGGCGTCCGCAGGATGCGGGCGGTCCCGGCGCAGGCGTGATCCGGAACGCACGGCAGGATGACCGGCGTTCACGGGCGGGCGGCCGAGCATTCACAAGTCCGCCGCATGGCGCTAGGGTCCGGCGCGGCCGGCGGCGGACCACCCCTTCCGGCCCTTTCCGTCAACCGTCTCTGAACGCAAGGGGAGGGAAGAAGCATGAGAAGGACTCTGCTCGGCATCGCGGCGGCGGCCGTGATGGCCGGCCTGGCGGGCAGCGCCGACGCCCGCACACTCCAGTTCCAGGCCACCTGGCCGGCCGGGTCCACCCTCTACGACAACTTCGTGATGTGGGCCGAGCGCGTGAAGGCGCTCACCGGCGGCGAGCTCGAGGTCAAGACCATGCCCGCCGGGCAGGTGGTGCCCGCCTTCGAGGTGTTCGACGCCATCAACGCCGGCGTGCTCGACGGCGGCCACGCCTGGTCGGGCTACCTGCAGGGCCGTCATCCCGCCGCCATCCTGTTCACCGGCGGCCCGGGCGGTCCCTTCGGCCTCGACATGATCGACCACATGGGATGGTATTACGAGGGCGGCGGCAAGGAACTGTACGAGGAGTTCTGGAAGAACGAGATCAGGCTCAACATCCACGCGATCCCCGTCCTGCCCGCCGGTCCGCAGGCCTTCGGCTGGTTCAAGGCGCCCATCGCCTCCCTTGAGGACATGAAGGGCATGAAGTGCCGGCAGACCGGCATCGCCAACGAGATCTGGTCGCGCATGGGCTTCTCGGTGGTCAACATGCCCGGCGGCGAGATCCTGCCGGCGGCCGAACGCGGAGTGATCGACTGCGCCGAGTGGGTCGGCGGCGTCGAGGACCTGCGCCTCGGCTTCCACAACGTGTGGAAGTACCACTTCGCACCGGGCATGCACGAGACGGTGACGATCGCCGACGTGCTCGTCAATGGCGACGTCTGGGAGAGCCTTACCGAGGAGCAGCGGCAGATCTTCGAGAGCGCCGCGACCGAGACCTGGCTGCGCTGGTGGATCCGGTGGCAGAAGGACAACGCCGCTGCCCTGAAGGAGCTGCGCGAGAAGTACGGCGTCATCATCAAGAGGACTCCGGAGGACGTTCTCAAGGCCTTCCTGAAGGCGTGGGACGATCTGGCGGCCGAGCACGCCAACAACAACCCGTTCTTCAAGAAGGTGCTCGAGTCCAAGCGGGAGTACGCGAGCGTCGTGGTGCCCGCCAAGCGCTTCTACTTCCCGCCCTACTCCTTCGCCGCGGACATCTACTGGCCGCCCGAGGAGCAGTGAGCCACACGCCGGAGCCGCCGCTGGACCGCCTGCGGCGGCTCCTTCTCCTTCCGAGAGCGATCGACGTGCGATCGGGGAGGCCGGCATGAGCCTCGAAGAGGAACGGCTGCTCGCGGTCTGCAACGCCATCGACCGCTTCACCGAAATCACGGGCTATCTGTTCTCGTGGCTGGTGGTGCCGCTGGTGGCCGCCATGTCCTACGAGGTCTTCGCGCGCTACGGCTTCGACGCGCCCACCATCTGGGCCTTCGAGCTCAGCTACATGCTCTACGGCAGCATGTTCATGCTCGGCGCGGCCTACGCCCTGCGCAAGGGCGCCCATATCCGCACCGACCTCTTCTGGCACCGCTTCAGCCCGCGCACCAAGGGGCTGATCGACCTCG
>BEIP01000206.1 GCA_002898955.1 bacterium HR39
CCCTTCGCCTCAGACCGGCGTCGCCGTGGGCACGAAGTCGGGAGTGTCCGTGGAGGCGTAGTCGAAGGTGACGTCCTTCCACGTCTCGAGGGCGGCGCGCAGCGGTGCGCACCAGCGCGCCGCCTTCTCGAGGATCTCCGGACCCTCCTTCAGAATGTCCCTGCCCTCGTTGCGGGCCTGGATCATCGCCTCGAGGGCCACCCGGTTGGCCGTCGCGCCCGCGGCGATGCCCATGGGATGGCCGATGGTGCCGCCGCCGAACTGCAGCACCACGTCCTCACCGAGGTAATGCAGCAGCAGGTGCATCTGGCCGGCATGGATGCCGCCCGACGCGACGGGCATGGTCTTGCGCAGACTGCCCCACGGCTGGTCGAAGAAGATGCCGTGCTGGAGGTTCTTCGGCACGAAGTCCTCGCGCAGCACGTCGTAGAAGCCCTTCACCGTGTTGGGGTCACCCTCCAGCTTGCCGACGATCGTGCCGGCATGCAGATGGTCGACACCGGCCAGCCGTGCCCACTTGGCGATCACCCGGAAGCTCACGCCGTGGTCCTTCTGGCGGGTATATGTGGCATGACCTGCCCGGTGCAGGTGGAGGATCATGTCATTCTTGCGGCACCACTTCGCCATCGACTGGATGGCCGTCCAGCCAACCACGAGATCGATCATGATGATGACCGATCCGAGCTCCTTGGCGAACTCGGCCCGCTCGTACATCTCCTCCATGGTGGCGGCGGTGACGTTGAGGTAGTGACCCTTGACTTCGCCGGTCATGGCCTGGGCCCTGTTCACCGCCTCCATGACGTACAGCCAGCGGTCGCGCCAGTGCATGAACGGCTGGCTGTTGATGTTCTCGTCGTCCTTGGTGAAGTCGAGACCGCCCTTGAGGGCCTCGTAGACCACGCGCCCGTAGTTGCGGGCCGAGAGGCCCAGCTTGGGCTTGACCGTGGCACCGAGCAGCGGACGGCCGAACTTGTCGAGCCGCTCGCGCTCCACCACGATGCCGGTGGGCGGGCCGTCGAAGGTGCGCACATAGGCCTCGGGGAAGCGCAGGTCCTCGAGCCGCAGCGCCCTGAGCGGCTTGAAGCCGAAGACGTTGCCGATGATGGACGCCGCACAGTTGACCACCGAGCCGGGCTCGAACAGGTCGATGTCGTAGGCGACGTAGGCGAAGTACTGGTTCTCTTTGCCCGGCACCGGCTCGATGTGATAGCACTTGCCGCGGTAGCGGTCGTAGTCGGTCAGCCGGTCGGTCCACACCACCGTCCAGGTGGCCGTGGAGCTCTCGCCCGCCACCGCCGCCGCCGCCTCTTCCGGATCCACGCCTTCCTGCGGCGTGATGCGGAAGCAGGCGAGGATGTCGGTGTCCTTCGGCTCGTACTCCGGCCGCCAGTATCCCATCTCCTTGTACGGGATGACGCCCGGCTTGTAGCGTTCCTTCTCGCTGCGGACCGTGGTGTCGTTCATGGCCCTGCCCTCCTCGTCTGCAGGCTTCACTCGGCGGCCCTGGCGGCCGGAGCGATCACGGGATCCAGCTCGCCCGACGCATAGCGCTTGGCCATCTCGGACAGCGGGATCGGCTTGATCTTCGAGGCCATGCCGGCGGCACCGAACATCTCGTAGCGTTCGGCGCACAGCTTCTCCAGCGCCGCCATGGCCGGCTTCATGAAGTTGCGCGGGTCGAACTCGCCCTTCTTCTCCATGGCCACCTTGCGGATCTGGCCGGCCATGGCGAGGCGGCAGTCGGTGTCGATATTGATCTTGCGCACACCGTACCTGATCGCCTCGACGATCTCCTCGAGCGGCACACCCCAGGTCTGCGGCATCTCACCGCCGTAGCGGTTGAAGATATCCTGCAGCTCCTGCGGCACCGAGCTCGCGCCGTGCATCACCATGTGCAGGGTCGGCAGCCGCTCGTGGATCTCCCTGATCCGGTCGATGGCCAGCACCTCGCGGGTGGGCTTGCTCTTGAACTTGTAGGCGCCGTGGCTGGTGCCGATGGCCACCGCCAGCGCATCCACCTTCGTCGCGCGCACGAACTCCACCGCCTGGTCGGGATCGGTGAGGAGCTGCTCGCGCGAGAGCCTCCCTTCCGCGCCGTGGCCGTCCTCGGCCTCGCCCATGCCGGTCTCGAGCGAGCCGAGGCAGCCGAGCTCCCCCTCCACCGACACGCCCGACCAGTGGGCCATCTCGGCCACCTTGCGGGTGACCTCGACGTTGTACTCGTAGGGCGCCGGCGTCTTGGCGTCCTCCATCAGCGAGCCGTCCATCATCACGCTCGTGAAGCCGAGCTGGATGGCCGAGAGGCAGGTGGCCGGGCTGTTGCCGTGGTCCTGGTGCAGGCAGATGGGCAGCTCCGGATACATCTCGGCCGCCGCCTCCACCATGCGCTTCAGCATGATGTCACCCGCGTAGGACCGGGCGCCGCGGCTCGCCTGGATCAGCACCGGGGCGTCCACCTTCTTCGCCGCCCGCATGATGGCGAGCAGCTGCTCCATGTTGTTGATGTTGAACGCCGGCATGCCGTAGCCGTGCTCCGCGGCGTGATCGAGTAGCTGCCTCAGCGTGACGAAGGGCATGGCTCGCTCTCCCTGGCTCTCAGCCCGTCTTCATCCGTTCTGCCGCCCGCTCGAGCGCCACGAGGCCCGGCAGCTCGCGCCCCTCGATGAACTCGAGGAAGGCGCCGCCGGCGGTGGAGACGTAGGTGAACCGCTCCACCACCCCGGCGTGCGCCAGCGCCGCCACCGTGTCGCCGCCGCCGGCGATGCTCTCGAGGCGGCCGGCCCCGGTGAGCTCGGCCACGGCGCGGGCCACATCGACGGTGCCGCGGTCGAAGGGCGGCACCTCGAAGGCCCCGAGCGGGCCGTTCCACAGAAGCGTGCGGCAGGAGGACAGGCGGTCGACGATGCGCTTCACGGTGGCGGGGCCGATGTCCAGGATCATCTCCTTCGGCCCCACGCCGTCGACCGGTACCACCCGGGTCTCGACGTTCGGGCGCAGCTCGGTGGCCACCACCGCATCGACCGGCAGCAGCACCTCGCCGCCCGTCGCCGCGGCCTTGTCGAGGATGGCGCGGGCGGTGGCGAGCAGCTCGCGCTCGCACAGCGAACGGCCCACGTCGACTCCTTTCGCGGCGAGGAAGGTGTTGGCCATGCCGCCGCCCACCACCAGCACGTCCACCCGCTCGAGCAGGTTCTCGAGCACGGCGAGCTTGGTGGACACCTTGGCCCCGCCCACCAGCGCCGCCGAGGGCCGCTCGGCGCCACCCAGCGCCCTCTCGAGCGCCCGCACCTCGGCCTCCAGCAGCCGCCCCGCGTAAGCCGGAAGGCGCTCGGCGAGGCCGGCGATGGAGGCGTGCGCCCGGTGCGAGGCCGAGAAGGCGTCGTTTACGTAGAGATCGCCCAGCTCCGCGAGCGCGTCGGCGAAGGCCGGGTCGTTCTTCTCCTCGCCCGGGTGGAAGCGCAGGTTCTCGAGGAGCGCGACGTCGCCATCACCCAGCCGCTCCACCGCCGCGCGGGCCGGCTCGCCGATGCAGTCCTCGCCGAAGACCACCGGGCGTCCCAGCACCCGTTCGAGGACCGGCACCACCGGCCGCAGCGACATGGAGGGCTCGCGGCGCCCCTTGGGGCGGCCGAAGTGGGAGAGCGCGACGACGCGCCCTCCCTTCTCCATCAGCTCGCGCAGGGTGAGGGCGGCGCGCTCGATGCGGGTGGCATCCGTCACCTCGCCGTCCTGCATGGGGACGTTGAAGTCCACCCGCACCAGCACCCGGCGACCGCGGGGCTCGCAGTGGTCGAGGGTGAGAAAGCGCGCCATGGCTCACACCCTCCCCAGCGCCAGCGCCGTGTCGATCATGCGGTTGGAGAAGCCCCACTCGTTGTCGTACCAGGAGGCGATCCGCACGAGGCGGCTCTCCAGCACCTTGATGGACGTGAGGTCCACCGTGGAGCTCGCCGGCGAGCCGTTGAAGTCCATCGAGACCAGCGGCTCGCGGTGATAGTCGAGGATCCCCTTCAGCTCGCCCTCGGCCGCCTGCACCACGGCCCGCTCCACCTCCTCGGCCGTGACCTCGCGCGAGGGGACGAAGGTGAGGTCCACCAGCGACACGTTGGCACAGGGCACGCGGATGGCGACGCCGTCGAGCTTGCCCTTGAGCTCGGGCAGCACGAGGCCGACCGCCCGCGCAGCGCCGGTGGAGGTGGGGATCATGTTGACGGCGGCCGCGCGCGCCCGCCGCGGATCCTTGTGGAAGAC
>BEIP01000207.1 GCA_002898955.1 bacterium HR39
GGGCCACCGGCAGGACGATCTCCGTGCCCGCGCCGTAGTTGCGGGTGAAGGCGCTGTCGGCGGTGGCAACCCGAAGGCGCACCGGCCGGCATACGAAGGTGAGGCCGCGGTTGCGGATCAGCGCCCCGGGCAGCAGACCGGCCTCGGTGAGGATCTGGAAGCCGTTGCAGATCCCCAGCACGTGGCCGCCGCGGCGGGCGAAGCGGACGATCTCGCGCACGATCGGCGAGCGGGCGGCGATCGCTCCGGGGCGCAGATAGTCGCCGTAGGTGAAGCCGCCCGGCAGCCCCACGAGGTCGAGATCCGGCAGCTCGGTGTCGCCGTGCCACAGGCGCAGCACCGGCCGGCCGAACACCCGCTCCATGGCGACGGCGAGATCCCGGTCGCAGTTGGAGCCGGGGAAGGTGACGACGGCGGCGCGCATCAGTCGAGGATGTCGATGCGGTAGGTCTCGATGACGGGATTGGCGAGCAGCGCCTCGCACATGCGCTCCACCCGCTCGCGGGCGGTGCGCGCGTCTCCCGCCTCGAGCTCCAGCTCCAGCACCTTGCGCCGCTCGACGCCGCGCACGTCGGAAAAGCCGAGGTGTCTCAGCGCCTTGCCGATGGCGACCGCCTCGGGGTCCAGCACCCCGGGGCGGAAGCGGATCTCCACCCGTGCCTTCACTGCAGCGTTCCCGTGCCGCGCACGTCGGCCGGGCCCCCCTCCGGCAGGATGCCGAGCCGCCGTGCGATCTCCGTGTAGCCCTGGCGGATGTCGCCGATGCCGAGCCGGAACAGGTCCTTGTCGAAGCGCTGGTTGGTCTCGGCGTCCCACAGCCGCATGTTGTCGGGGCTGAGCTCGTCCGCCAGCACGATGCGCATCTCGTCGTTCTCGTCCCACAGGCGGCCGAACTCGACCTTGAAGTCGATCAGCTTGAGCCCCACGCCGGTGAACAGGCCGCACAGGAAGTCGTTGATGCGCAGGGCGAGGTTGAGGATCTCGTCCAGCTCCTGGTAGGTGGCCCAGCCGAAGGCGGTGATGTGCTCCTCGGTGACCATCGGGTCGCCGAGTTCGTCGGACTTGTAGTAGTACTCGACGATGGAGCGGGGCAGCAGCGTGCCCTCCTCCAGCTTGAAACGCTTGGCCAGCGAGCCGGCGGCGTAGTTGCGCACCACCACCTCGAGCGGGATGATCTCCACCTCGCGCACGAGCTGCTCGCGCATGTTGAGCCGGCGGATGAAGTGGGTCGGGATGCCGATCTCTCCGAGTTTCGTCATGAGGAACTCGGAGATGCGGTTGTTCAGCACCCCCTTGCCCGTGATCACCGCGTGCTTGGCCTTGTTGAAGGCGGTGGCGTCATCCTTGAAGTACTGGATCAGCGTGCCGGGCTCCGGGCCTTCGTAGAGGATCTTGGCCTTGCCCTCGTAGACCTTCCTGCGGCGGGCCATGGTCGCTCCGTGCTCCCGCGGAAAATGGCGAGCCGCGGCGGCCTGCCGTGCGCCGCCGCGCTCCCGCCCCGGATATAGGGCGCGAGCGGGCCCGGCGCCACGACGCCTCAGCCGCGCCGCAGACTCTCCGCGCGCTTCTGGAATTCCGTCTGTATCAGGTCGACCGCGGCCATGACGATGGTGGCGGCGGTGATGATCAGCAGCGGGATCTCGCCCACCTTCAGGACAAGGAAGCCCACATAGGCGAGCCAGATGGCGAGGGCGAAGACGCCGGCGATCTTTCCGGGCATGGGTCATTCCTCCGTGAGGGTGCGTTCGAGCCAGCGGGCGATGCGGAACAGGCGCGCGTCCTCCCCGAAGGCTCCCACCAGCTGCACGCCGATGGGCAGGCCGTTCTCCCCCTGCAGCAGCGGCAGGTTGAGGGCGGGGACGCCCGCGAGCGTCCACAGGGTGCAGCAGACGGGATCGCCGGTCGTCTCGATTCCCGGCGCCTCGCCCAGCGCCGAGGGGGTGAGGATGGCGTCGAAGTCGCGCAACACCTCGTCCAGAATGGCGCGCAGGCGCCCGCGCACCTCCACCGCCGCGTGGTAGTCGACGGCATGCACGCCGCGGCCCTCCTCGATCATGGCGGAGAGCCCGGGGCTGATCAGATCGCGGTGCCGCTCGAACTCGCGCCGCAGGTGGTGGGCGAGATCGGGCAGCCAGATGGTGCGGTGCGCGCGCACGAAGACCTCGTCGGCCTCGGGCAGCTCGACGGTCACCAGCGCCTCGCCGAGCGCTTCGGCGATCTCGCGGAAGCCCTCGTGCACCGACTCCTCCGCCCGCGCCCAGCCCGGCCCCGGCACGAAGGCGAGGCGCGGCCGGTAGGGGGGATCGGCCGCGAGGGCGGCGGAGAGACCCGGCGCCGCCTCGATGCGCGTGGCCGCATCCTCCGCGTCGAACCCGAAGAGCACCTCGCTCAGCAGCGCCAGGTCGCCGAGGCTGCGGGCGAAGGTGCCCACATGGTCGAGCAGGAAGGACTGGGCGAACATGCCGCGGCGGGAGATGGCCCCGTGGCTCGGCTTGAAGCCGTAGACGCCGCAGAAACTCGCCGGGCGGATCACCGAGCCGTTGGTCTGCGAACCCACGGCGAGCGGCACCAGACCCGCCGCCACCGCCGCCGCCGAACCGCTCGACGAGCCGCCCGGCGTGCGGGAGGGATCGAGGGGATTGCGCGTTTCGGCCGGGGTGAGGACGGCGAACTCGGTGGTCACCGTCTTGCCCACCACCACCGCGCCGGCCGCCCGCAGCCGCTCCACCACCGCCGCATCCCGCTGCGGCCGGTGCCCCTCGTAGATGGGCGAGCCGTAGGCGGTGGGCATGTCGCGGGTGTCGAAGATGTCCTTGACCCCGACCGGCAGGCCGAAGAGCGGCCCGTGGGCGCGCCCGAGCCGGTGTTCGAGATCCCGTTCTGCGTAGCGACGCCGCACGAGATCGGGATCGAAGAGGGCGAAGGCGCGGATGTGCGGGTCGCGGGCGGTGATGCGCGCGATCACCGCCTCGCACACCTCCCCGGTGCCGGCCCGTCCCTCCCGCAGCCAGCGGGTCAGTTCGACGGCGGGGACGTCCAGCAGCTCTTCCCGTGCCATGGCCTCAGCGCCCGTAGACCAGGGTCGGCAAATAGAGGGCGATGCCGGGAAAGAGGTAGAGTATGACCATGGAGATGAAGACCATCACCAGGAACGGGAAGGATCCGCGGAAGATGTCCACCAGCTCCACCTCGGGCGGCGCCACGCCCTTGAGGTAGTAAGCCGACATGGCCATGGGCGGCGTGAGGAAGGAAGTCTGCAGGTTGAGGGCCACCAGCAGGCCGAAGATGATCGGATCCACGTCGAAGTGCGGCAGGAGCGGCAGGAAGATCGGCACGAAGATGATGATGATCTCCGTCCACTCCAGCGGCCAGCCCAGAAGAAAGATGATGAACTGGGCGAGGATCAGGAACGTGACCTGGTCGAGTGGCAGGGACAGCACCCAGGACTCGATGAGCTTGTCGCCGCCGAGATAGGAGAACACGCTGGAGAAGGTCCACGAGCCGATGAACAGGTAGCACACCATGGCGGTGGTGCGGGCGGTGAGGAACACCGATTCCCGCAGCCGGTCCCAGGTGAGCGCCCGGTAGGCGGCCGCCAGCACCAGCGCACCGAGGGCACCCACCGAGGCCGCCTCGGTGGGGGTGGCGAGGCCGAAGAGGATGGCGCCGAGCACCGCCGCGATGAGGATGGCGAGCGGGAAGAAGGAGGTGAGCAGCCGGCGGAACACGACGAGACCGCTCACCTTCATCTGCTCGGCGGGCAGGCGCGGGGCCACGTGGGGCTGCAGGATGGCGCGCCCGACGATGTAGAGGATGTAGAGCCCGGCCAGCAGGAAGCCGGGGAACAGCGCCGCCGCGTAGAGCCGCACCACCGAGATGCCGCTCGCCGCGGCGTAGACGATCAGCATGATGGACGGTGGAATGAGGATGCCCAGCGTGCCGCCGGCGCAGATCACGCCCGAGGCGAAGCGCCTGTCGTAGCCGGCCTTGAGCATGGGCGGCAGGGCTAGCAGGCCCATCAGCGTCACCACCGCGCCGACGATGCCGGTGGCGGTGGCGAAGAGCGCGCAGGTGATCATCGCCGCCACCGCCATGCTGGCCGGGATGCGCCGCGCGGCGAGCTGGATGGAGAAGAACAGGCGGTCGAGGATGTCGGCGCGCTCGACCACGTAGCCCATGAACAGGAACAGGGGCACGGCGACGAGCACGTCGTTCGCCATGATGTCGTAGGTATTCTGGACGAGCA
>BEIP01000208.1 GCA_002898955.1 bacterium HR39
CAGGTGCGCCGCCAGCTCTTCGATGCCCTCGCCGCCGCGGGCGAAGTGTTCGCACGCGAAGGCCTCCACCCCGAGCTCGTGGCGGCAGTAGGCCGCGACCCGCGCCAGCGCGCCGTCGGTGTCGGAGGGGAAACGGTTGAGGGCAACCACCACCGGCACGCCGAACTTGCGCAGATTGCCCACGTGACGTGCGAGGTGGGTAAGGCCGCGGGCGAGGGTGGCGGGATCGTCCACGTCCAGTGCATCCCGCGAAGCCCCGCCGTGCCAGCGCAGCGCCCGCAGGGTCGCCACCAGCACCGCGGCGTCCGGCACCAGCCCGCCCACCCGGCACTTGATGTCGAAGAACTTCTCCGCACCGAGGTCCGAGCCGAAGCCCGCCTCGGTGACCACGACGTCGGCAAGCCGCAGAGCGAGATCGGTCGCGGCGAGCGCGCTGCAGCCGTGGGCGATGTTGCCGAAGGGGCCGCCATGGACGAACACGGGCGTGCGCTCCCGCGTCTGCACGAGGTTCGGCAGCATGGCGTCGCGCAGCAGCGCCGCCATGGCGCCGGCCGCACCGATCTCGCCGGCGGTGACGGGCGTGCGGTCGCGCCGCTCGCCCACCACGATGCGGGAAAGCCGCGCCTTCAGGTCGGCGAAGTCGCGCGCGAGGCACAGGACCGCCATGACCTCGGAGGAAGGGACGATGTCGAAGCCGTCCTCGCGCGGGAAGCCGTTGGTCATGCCGCCGAGGCCCACGATGATGTGCCGCAGGGCCCGGTCGTTCATGTCCACCACCCGGCGCCAGAAGATGCGGCGCACATCGAGCCCCAGCTCGTTGCCCCAGTAGACGTGGTTGTCGATCATGGCCGCCAGCAGATTGTGGGCCGCGGCCACCGCGTGCATGTCGCCGGTGAAGTGGAGGTCGATCCGTTCGGCCGGCTCGATGCGCGCCCGCCCGCCGCCGGTGGCTCCGCCCTTGGCGCCGAAGCAGGGGCCGAGGCTCGGCTCGCGCAGGCACACCGTGGCGGCGACGCCGATCCGCCGCAGGCCGTCGCCGAGACCGATGCTGGTGGTGGTCTTGCCCTCGCCGGCCGGAGTGGGGTTGACGGCGGTCACCAGCACCAGCCGTCCGCGGCGCTCCTGCGCGACATCTCCCAGCGCGCGCGGATCCACCTTGGCGATGTGGGGCCCGAAGAGGAACAGCGCGTGCTCCGGAATCCCGAGCCGTGCCGCGATCTCGGCGATGGGCCGCAGCTCCGGCCGCGCCATGGTCGCCTCCCCGTCGTTCCGGTTCTGGCGCCATGCTGGCGGCTGCGGGCGGACCTGTCCACGGGGCGCCGCCGTCGGACGGGCCGCGTTCCCGCCGCGTCCGCCGCGCGTCCGGATGCCGGACGTCGTGCGCGCGCGGATCCGCCCCGCCTCAGCCCGCCGGCTTCTCCAACAGCTCCTCGCGGGTCCAGAGCAGCCGCTCGCCGAGGAAGTCCGACACCCGGAACACCCAGCGCTGCCAGCGCCGGTTCAGCTCCGCCGCCCGCTCCGGGGCCGGCTTCTTCGCCTCCGCCCCCTCGGTGGCCTGCGGGCCTGCGTCCTGCGCCTGCGACCCTGCCTCGGCGGTGGCTGGCTGTGCGGAGCCGGCATCCGCCGCGGCGTCGGCCGCCGGGACGGTAGCGGCCGGCTCCTCCACCCGGGCCTCGGGGGCGACCCAGTACTGCGCATCGTCGCCCTCGCCCTCCTTCCACACCGCCACCTCCAGCACCAGCCCGTCGAACAGCCGGTAGACGGCACGGGCCGCGTCGGCGGGAACGGGCTTTTCACCGCGCGTGCGGATCTCCTCCGCCGACATGGTGCCGAGCGCCGTCACCACCCGGTTGAGCTTCGCCTCGTCCGCCACCTCCTCCGGTCCCGGACCCTCGAGCCGGAAGGGCTCCTTCGGGGCCTCGCGGGTGATCACCACCTCCTGCGGCGTGCCCGCGTGCAGGTGCACTTCGCGGATGTCGTCGCGCGGCAGGAAGACGAGATTGCGGTCCACCACGTTGAGCGGCTCGTTGGGGAGATCGACGGCGCGGTCCGCGAGCCACGCCTGCTGGTTGCCCGGAAGGCGCACGTACATGCCCGAGCGGCCGGGTCCGTACAGGCTCCAGCGGCGCTTGCCCAGCATCGCCTCGGCCAGCAGCTTTCCCTGCCCGTCGAACAGCCGCACCGTCTTCGGCCGGTCCTCGCCGCGTTCGGGATCGAGGCCGAGACGGTGGAGCTTCCCGGGATCGTGCGTCTTCGGCTCGATGAGCCGCATCTCCGCCAGCCCCAGCACGATCTCGCGCACCCGGTCGGGCTCGGCCGGAAAGCCGCCGAGCTCCTCCACCACCCAGCCGTCGGCCGTGCGGACGATGGTGACCGTCTTCCCCTCGC
Source organism: bacterium HR39 (assembly GCA_002898955.1). Classification (GTDB taxonomy): domain Bacteria; phylum Pseudomonadota; class Alphaproteobacteria; order Geminicoccales; family Geminicoccaceae; genus HRBIN39. The sequence goes on from BEIP01000208.1 coordinate 2,389, forward strand.
CGGTGGTCACCTCGATCCTGGCCACCCGGTCCACCTTGCCGGCAAGATCGGGCAGGAAGGGGATGTCGAGCAGGACGCTCGCCACCGGCTCATCGCGCGAGAGCAGCGCCCAGCCGGCTCCCGCCAGCGAGGCCAGCGTCAGCACCAGCAGGACGAGGAAGCCGCGCAGCGTCATGGCCGTCCTCCCTCAGGCCGCCGGCGTGCGCATGCGCGCACGGCGCACCAGCCCCACCACCACGGCCACCACCGCGACCAGCAGCGGCACGAGGCCGATGTCGGCGAAGCGGATCGTCGCCTGCAGCCGCTCGATGTCCTCGCGCAGCCTGCGCTGCACCTCGCGCAGCTCGCGGCGGGTCTCGAGGATCTGCCCGCGCAGGCGGGCGATCTGCTCCTGCACGTCGGGCGGGATCACCGCCGTCTCCGCCTGGCCCCGCTCCGGCAGCTGCAGCTCGCGCAGGCGGTTCTCCAGCTCCTGCAGCCGTTCCACCAGCTCCTGCTCCTTGGCCCGGTAGCGCCGCTCCGCCTCCTTGCGCAGCTCCACCAGCCGCTCGAAGGGCCGCAGCGCCACCGTGCGGCCGCGCAGCTTCACCAGCACGTCGCTCCCCGCCAGCCAGTCGAGGGCGTTGGCGAGGAAGTCGCCGTTGAGGGCGATGGGCAGCATCACCTCCTGACCCAACAGTCGCTGGGTGAGCAGCCACATGCGATCGTCCAAAAGATCGGTGTCGGCCACCACGACCAGGCGCACGTCCTTCTCGGCCTGCTTCCGGTGTTCCCCCGCCTGCTCCGCTCCTTCGGGCGGACCGTCGGGAAAGGCCGATTTCGGCCGGCCGCTCACGAGAGCGGCGAGCACGTAAGAGTTCCCGTCGGGCCGATAGTCCCGCAGCAGCTTCAGCGGATCGGGGAACAGCCGCTGGCTGTCGGCGTCCACGAGCTGCGCCTGGTTCGAGCTCGCAAGGAGCGGCGTGAATTGCAGCTCCGCCCCCTCCTTCGGACCGATGGCGCCGGCGCTCGCGAGATTGATGCGCTCGAGATCGGCGGTGATGGGGTTCCTGCGATCGAGGGCGGCGTCGGCGAGCGAGAGCCAGGCGAGATAGTCCACCACCTGCACCCGCTCGCCCGAGGGGATCCGCACCTGACGGGCGTAGACGGGGTCGACGACGATTTTCTCCTTGTCGTAGGCGATGCCCCAGGCGTCGAACAGCTTCTCCAGCGTGGAGGAGGTGTCCGCCATGCCGGGCTGGCGCTGGCGGATCATCTGCGCCTCGCTGTGGGGATCCACCAGCACCATGGCCGGCCGGCCGGAGAGCACGAACTGGTCGATGGCGTAGAGGGTGCGCTCGGAGAGGCCCTGCGGATGGATCAGCAGCAGCACGTCCACGTCGTCGTCGATCCTGCCGACTTCACCCGCCATCCAGCGCACGTCGAACTGCTGCCTGAGCAATTCGTACACCTGCCAGGGCCGGAACTGCTGCTGGGGATCGGCGTTGATCGGCAGGCCCGAGAGTAACGCCACCACCGGCTTTTCGGGGTAGGCGAGCTGGTAGACCAGCCGCGTGATGTCGTATTCGAGGAACCGCTCGCGCTCCGGTGAGAGGACCGGAATCACCGCCACGTCGTCGGTGCTGTTGGTGCCGGCGAGGCCGAACCAGCCGGTGGTGTCGGTGTCGAGCTGGATCGGGCGCAGGCCGAAGCCCATCGCCCGGTCCTCCTCCTCGGAATAGGGCTCCGGATCCACGTACTCGACGCGGATGCGCCCGTTCGAGGGCTCGGCATAGGCCTTGAGGAAGTCCAGCACCCGGTCGGCGTAGCTCGCCCGGAAGGCGTCCTTCTCGCGCACGGCGCGCGAG
>BEIP01000209.1 GCA_002898955.1 bacterium HR39
GTCGCTCGTAGCGCCGCAGCGTCTCCTCGGCCCGGCGGTCACCGGCCTCGGCGAGCCGGACGATCTGCTCCGGGCGCAGCTCCTCGCCGTGCGTGCGGGCGAAGTCGGCGGCCAGCCCCGGCCCGGAGAGCCACGTCTCGATGCAGCCCGAGAGCCCGCAATAGCAGGGCGGTCCGGGGACCTCGGCCGCATCGGGCCAGGGAAGCGGGTTGTGCCCCCACTCGCCGGCGATGGCCTGGGCCCCTTCGAGCACGCGTCCGTGCACGGCGATGCCGCCGCCCACGCCGGTGCCGAGGATGATCGCGAAGACCACCGGAGCCCCCGCCGCCGCACCGTCGGTGGCCTCCGAGAGCGCGAGACAGTTGGCGTCGTTCGCACAGGCCACGGGTCGTCCGAGGACCCGCTCGAGGTCGCGGCGCAGCGGCCGCCCGTTGAGCCACACGGAGTTGGCGTTCTTCACGAGCCCGCTGCGCCGGTCCACGGTGCCGGGATGGCCGACGCCCACCGTAGCCCGTGCTCCGACCGCGGCTTCCGCCTCCGCCACCAGCCCGGCGATGGCCTGCAGGGTCCCCTCGTAGTCGTCGCGCGGGGTCGGGCGGCGCCGGCGCCAGAGGATCGCACCGGTGTCGTCGAGGACCGCCGCCTCGATCTTGGTCCCTCCGAGGTCGATGCCGATGGCGGGCTGCACGTCCTGCCCCCTTCGCGTCCCGTCACACCGTCAGCATGGCCCGGCCGCCCCGTCAACGGTTCCTTAACCCGTCCGTGGCACGATGCGGGGCGAGACGGAGGAGCCGAGCCGTGCCAGCAGGGGTTGTGACCCTCATCCGCCGTTTCGGACGCGATCCGCGGGGTGCGGTGGCGCCCCTCGTCGCCCTCGCGTTGATTCCGCTGGCCCTGGCGGCCGGTCTTGCCATCGACGCCGGACGGGCCCTGCTGGTGCGCGCCGAGCTCGCCCGGGCCGCGGATTCGGCCGCACTGGCGGCCGGTGCCCGCGGCGGCGACGATCCCTCGTCCCTCGTGCTGCGCTTCATCGAGGCCGATTTCGCGGCCGGGGGGGACGTGCGGCTCGACGAAGTGCGGGCGCTGGCGCGGCCCGACGGGCGCATCGGGGTCTTGGTGCGCGCGCGCGTCGCCACCACGCTCATGCGCCTCGTCGGCGTCGACGAGGTGCCGGTGAGCGCCCGCACCGTGGTGGCCCGCGCCACGCGTCCCCTCGAGGTGGCGCTGGTGCTGGACGTCACCGGCTCCATGGGCTGCTGCGGCAAGATCGAGGCGCTGCGGCGGGCGGCGTCGGACCTCGTCGACATCCTGTTCGAGGGCCGCGGCGTGTCGGACATCGTCCGCATCGGCATCGTCCCCTTCAACGCCCGGGTGAACATCGGCATAGACCATCGCGACTGGCTGCTGCCGCGGGATCGCTCCGGTCCGTGGAACGGTTGCCCCGAGGCCCGCTCGAACGCCACCGCGCTCACGGATGCGCCCCCCGCGGTCGAGCTCTTTCCTGCACGCCCCGCACGGGGCCGCAGCGGACGGGGCTCGTGGGGATCGCAGCCCCCGCAGCCGCCCTGCCCGCCGCTCGCGGTGCTGCCGCTCTCGTTCACCCGGGCGGAGTTGCTCTCCTTCATCGCCCTCCTGCCGGCGACGGGCACCACCCGCATCGACATGGGGGCGCGCTGGGGCTGGCGGCTGCTCTCCGAGAAGTGGATGGGCCTGTGGCACGAGCCGGTGCGCCACGGCCGGCGCGAGGAAGTGCTGAAGGCGGTCGTCATCATGACCGACGGCGAGAACGTCGTGAACGGTGCCTACGACGAGGTCTCCTCGGTCGCCGAGGCCGACGCGAACCTGCTGACCCTGTGCACGCGCATGAAGGACGACGGCATCCTCGTCTACACGGTGACCTTCATGGCAACGGCGCGTTCGGACGCGCTCATGGCGCGCTGCGCGACGAGCCCGGCCCACCACTTCCGCTCGCCCACCAACGCCGACCTGGTCCGGGCCTTCCGCAGCATCGCCGGCGAGCTCAGTGCGCTGCGCATCGTGGAGTGAGGGGCGTGCGGACGGCAGGCCACGGTCCGCCAGCGTTCTCCGCCGCGGAGGACGACCCGGGTCCGGCGGCGCCGGCGCGCAGCCGGCGGGGATCGCGCGGATGCGACCGGTCCGCGCCGGCCGGTCGGCCGACGGTCGTCCGGTCGGACCCCGCCGCCTCGCCGGGGGTGCAGGCGGCCGACGAGCGCGGGGCCACGGCGGTGGAGTTCGCCCTGCTGCTGCCGGTGCTGCTGCTGATGATGTTCGGCATCCTCGAGTACGGACTGTACCTCTTCACCGCGAGCGCCCTGCAGGATGCGCTGAGCCAGGCGGCGCGTTTCGGAATCACCGGCCGCACCGTGGCCGGGCTCGACCGCGAGGCCGCGATCCGCGCCGTCTTCGAACGGCAGATCACCGGCGTGCTCGATCCCCGCGAGGTGACCTTCGAAAGCCTCGTCTATCCGGACTTCGACTCCATCGGTCGCCCGGAACCCTTCGAGGACCGCGACGGCAACGGGGTGCGCGATCCCGGCGAGCCCTTCGACGACGTGAACGGCAACGGCCGCTGGGATGCCGACATGGGAAGCCCGGGGGCCGGCGGACCCGACTCCGTGGTGCTCTACCGCGCCCGCTACCGCTGGCGGCCGCTCACGCCGGTCTTCCGCGGCCTCTTCCCCTCCGGTGGGCTGGAGCTCACCGCCACCATCGCGGTCCGCAACGAACCCTTCCCGGGCGAACGCGGATGAAGCGGATCGGGCCCGCATGTCGTTGCGCCGCGCGCTCCGGGGGCTACGCCCCGCGGGCTGCCGTCCGTCGCACCGCACGCGCATCCGCCCCCCGCGGGCGCCGTCGACGCTTCCCCGGATGGGCAGCAGTGCGCACGGGCCTGTGCCTCCTGCGTTCGACCTGCGGGGCGGCCGCGGTGGAGATGGCGCTGGTCGCGCCGCTGCTGCTCGTGCTGCTGTTCGGCACGCTGGACGTGGGCTGGCGGCTCCTGGCCGAATACCGCCTGAGCCAGACGGCCGCGAGCCTCGCCGATCTCGTCGCCCGGGCCCGCGATCTCCGCCCGAACGACCTGGAGAACGCCTTCGCCGCTCTGCCCCCGATCGCCGCCCCGTTCGATCTGCGGACCGACGGCACCGCCATCGTCTCGGGCATCGAGGCGGACGCTGCGGGTCGTGCCGTCGTCGTCTGGCAGCGGCGGAGCCCCTGGGGCCTGCCGCTCGGCAGCGTGCTGGGCGCTCCGGGTGCGAGCGTGCCGCGCGAGCTCGTGGTCCTGCAGCCACGCGAGGCGGTGGTGGCCGGGGAAGTGGTGCTGCGCTTCCGCCCGCTGGTGGGTCTCGTGCTGCCGGGCGAGCGGACGATCCGCAGGGTCTGGTTCGCCGCGCCGCGCTACGGCGTGCTCGACGATCCGTCGAGCTGAGCGGTCCGCCGTGGCACGCAGTAGGGCGGCAGCGGATAGAGCTCGCGGATCGGCGCGTCCGGCGGCTCGAAGGCAGCGTAGGCACCGCCGGAGAAGGCCGGGCAGTCGCGCGCGAGCCCGGCCGCCACCAGGGCCCGGCCGAGATCGTTCCCCTCGATGCGGCAGCGCGCCACCACGCGATCCCGGCTGCGGGACCCGTCTCCGGTACAGACGGCATGGCGGGCAAGGGCCCGGTCACGCACGAAACCGGTCGCCGTGCGGCCGAGGGGCCCGTCGCGTTCGGGCGCCGCCACGCCCCACAGGCGCACCGGGGTCCGCCCCACGACGATGGTATCGCCGTCGCGCACGTGCACGACGATGCCCGCGACCAGCTCCGCGGCGGCCGCGGGAGCCGCGGCCAGCAGCGCGACGGCCAGCAGCAGCCGGACCACCGCCGGCATGGATGCGACCTTCGAGGCGTTTCTCCCGGCCACATCTCGGCATCCGCCCGCGCGGCATCAAGGACGGGCGAAACCGTGTCCGTCCGCGGGTGTGCGCCGCGGGGTCCTTTGCCGGTCCGGACGGCTGCCCCGACCACGCCGACGGCGGTGCCACCCGTCCCGCGGAGGCCCAGCCCGACCGCGGTCCGCGGCCCTTACGGTGTCCCGATGCGGAGGGGACGGTCGGACCGCCCGCGCGTCCGGCTCCGGTCGGTCTCGATGCCGGACGCTACCGTGTCTGCGTCCCGCGAGCGGAGGATGTGGCCGTGCCATCGGTCA